>JAYVYR010000214.1:0-5289 GCA_043784065.1 Acidimicrobiaceae bacterium | reverse complement strand
CCGCCGGGACCGCCGGGACCGCCGGAACCGCCTGGACCGCCTGGACCACCGCTTGAGGAACTACCGCCACTTCCGGGGCCACCTCCGGGTCCGCCGGGTCCTCCGCCTGGCCCTCCTGGCGAGCCACCGGGTCCTGTTGGTGCAGCACCCGGACCACCGCCTCCGGGACCAACGGGGGCCGCACCAGGTCCAGTCGGAGCAGCACCGGGACCGGTTGGAGCAGCACCCGGACCAGTCGGGGCCGCGCCGGGTCCAGTTGGTGCAGCTCCGGGCCCGCCTCCACCGGGTCCAGTCGGCTCCGTTTGATTCCCAGACATCTCGGTGAAGAGCCCTCTCCGGTGCTGGCGGGCGGATGGAGCATGCAACAGATGCTCAGGTCCCGATGAATCTAGGCCACCGCCAAGGTATCTGCCTTGTCGGATACCCGACGACTGCGATGATGAGCACAATTGACCGACCGAAGACGGTCGGGCGGACGTAATCGTCTAGGAGACTGCTGTAGTGGGGGCTTCTGCCGGAAGTGCGGAAGATGAACTCCTGACAGCATCACTCCTGCGGCCCGGAATCTGATTCGGGTGCCTGAAATTACCTCATTTCACCTGCGATACCGACCGGAATTCGAGAAGTTCACCAGTCTCCTAGGCCATCGGGTCCAGTTTGATCACGCGATCCTCGTCACCGTCGACCACGACGACCACCCCCGTTTCCTTGCTTTCGTCGAGCCGGACGATGGCATCGGTCGCCCGCTCAGTCGGGACCAAAGAGGGGAAGCTGTTCGCAGCGGTGGCATTCACCCGTACCCCGATTGCATCAAATTCTGCGGCCATGTGACCGGTGAGATGGTTGAGCGCAGCTTTGGACGCGGCATAGACACTCTGCCCAGAACCGGTATACAGCCGGAGACCTGCCACACTCGACACGTTGACGATGTTCCGGTTCATCATCCGGTTTTCGATCTGGCGGCTGGTCCAGTACCGCTTGGCGACGATCAACGACAGGTTGAGCGGAGCGACGACGTTGGTGATGAGCTGCCCGAGGGCGGTGCTCCGCAGGGTGTCGGACCCGAGCATCGGTCCCCATACCGAGTAGGTCGCCGCGTGGACAAGCAGGTCAATTCGACCGAATCGGGCCAGTGTCGACTCGACGATTCGCTCACAGTCGGCCTCCACGCTGATGTCGCCCTGCACGGTGAACACGGGTTCGTGATTAGCGGCGAGGTCGAGGCCCGGTTCGAGCGGCGCCACAAACTCTGCTTCCTGCGACGCCACCAACGGAACATGCCTTCGGTAGACGGCAGCGATCGAATAGGCGTCCGCGTAGCGCTGGCAGAAGTCCGTACCCAACGTCCCGGACGCGCCGGTTAACAGGCACACCCGCTTGCGACCCTCGTCGGGCCGAAGGTCACCATCCGACAATGCTGGCCTCCCCGAATCGGTCCACGGCATCCTCCCTCGATCGGTGCAGCCACATCACCAGGCTGTTCCGCTCACAGCTCTGATTGGTCAAGAATGAATGGTAGGAGAAAGGCGTGCACTCGAATGCGATGAGCGAGTTGTTCGCCGGTGGAGCCAGTACCGCTGGTCGATCCAGCGGATCGGACTGCAACTCGTAGAGTCCGCAGTCCCCACCGACTGCGGGAACCGGAGGATTTGCGAGATGGTAGATCACGGCGACCGCGCGAACGCGCTCCACCGCCTCAGTTCCGTCCGGGGTGACTCCGGTGCGGTAGTCACAGACGTTCGGGTCATGAACGGTGATTTTCGACATGTCGAGGCGTGGAGGGAACCAACCCGGATTCAGGTCGTTGTGCAGTGAACCGCTCGCCGATCCCACGGCGTGATGGTGCAACGAGATGTTCACCTCGCCCGTCGCCGGGACGTCGAGGATCCGGGCGATGAGGTCATGCCACGGACGGGACATGAATACCGAAAACGGTCCGGCGTTCCCGCGGGTGAGCGCCATCGCCGTCACGTCGTAGCCGGGTATCCCGCGGGTGAACAACCCGGCGGAACGGAAATCACGGAGTGCCGACACCAGCTCGTCGTAGAAGTCGGGAGTGAAGACCTGCGTGGAGCGGGCATGGCTGAACGGCCGGGTACTCCGCAACCACGGCGAAAGGCCCAGCTTGAGGCCGAGTTCGCCGTCCGGGTCCACTGGACCGGTCAGCTGATCCGATGCAAGCGGTTTACGCAGGAGGGACGGGACTCGGCTACCGCCGGACGAGCGCTCCAGCGGTAGCGATTCACGCACGTGATCTACTGCGATCCGGGGCACCTGGCCCGCCGACGCCACCGGTCGGAGCGGTGGCCGACCCCGGAGCTCGACGAAACGTGCCACCCACTGTTCGGTCTCGATATCGGCTTGGCGGCGGAAGGTCGCCGGTGGCGCTCCGTATCCGTCAGGGAGCTCGAGATGTAGAGCATCGAACACCGACCGGACCACGCCATCGAGATCGGCACAGAGGTCCTCGTAATCGACAGTCAGTGGCGTGATCCTGTTCGAGCCGAAGTACCGGGTCCACCGGTCGTCTTCCTCCGCCAACCGCACCATCGAGTGTTCGATCAGCAGATAGTCGAAGCGAACGGCTTCGGGGCGAGGGGCGTCATACGGTGCCGGCGGGCGCTCCGCATCCCACCAAACGTTCGACTGAATCGCTTTGACGTACGACACTGCCTGACGCAGCCGGTCGCGGCGTCGGAGCCGGATGTAGTGCATGTCCGGAAGCCACCGATCGAGCAGCGCCGGCCGGTCGACATGGGGAACGGGTATGCGACCGCTGGCTTGGCGGGCGAAGTAGTCGAACTGTCCGGCATGGGCCTTTGCTCCAAATACGCCGTTCGGCGTCATCCCCACTCTGGCGACCCGCTCCAAATAGGCGTCGAATGTCGACGTTCCCCATCGGGGCGCCCAGTAGTCACGGAATTTGCTGGAGAAGTACTCCGTGGGATTGCCGGCGATCCCGGTGTTCCGAAGGCCCTCGCACAGGAGATAACTCCCCGAGCGGGGCACGGCGCAGACCAGATAGGACTGGCGGATTGCGCTGCTGCTCCGGCGCTGACTCCGGGTAGCACGATCCTTCGCCGTCGAGGTCATCGGGGAGATGATGGTCCAACGAGCCACGGACCCGCCAATGGGCCGGCTGGCGAACAGCCTGGGCTGGGTCGTCGCATCGGAGAACGTGATGATGATCACCAAGGCGAAGTCCGGTGATCATGCCGACCGTTCCGATCGAATCAGAAGGACTGCCCGAGGTGATTCCCACCCCGCACCGCCGGCTGACCGCCTCGCTGCGTTGGGCAGGTTGCGGAGCACCGGCCTACCTCGATGCGTGATCGCTCCGGTGCTAGCGACCGACGACCTCGAATCCTGGCCGGAACCGCACGCGGGAGTTGCCGGACATACGACAATGCATTGGGCTGGTAACGGTCACGCCGGTTCGGAACCGGAACCGCGAGCGATGGGCCGAGATCGCAGTAGTTCGGGCGGAAGGAGAGATGGCTCAAGTTCGGTCCGCTGACCGGACAGTGGCGGGCCACTTCCTTCCTGTACGACTTTCTCATGGCGTCCGCCGCCACCGTCTGCTGCGCGTCGTAGCCGACCGACGTGCTCAATGGCCCACCGATGCACTTGTGTCCCTTGAGCTCTCCAGCTCGGAAACGATGGACAACTGGCCGCCCGGGTTGTGTGCCGCAGCCGTCAGATCGACAGCACCGGTCCGAGAGTGGAAGAAGCGAACGATGTCACCTCACCGACTGTACCCCGGACCATCACGTATCGGTCCGGTCGGACGACGCAGGAGTCGCACCCCTCCAGAATTTCCGCGGCGGTCGGCGTCGTCGTGGCGTCGAGTACCACGGCACGGTCCATCCACCAGCGGGCGGCAGGCGACCCCGGGTCGAGGGGCTCGGCCGTGCAGAGCAGGAAACCCGGCCCCACACGGTCGTCGAGCAACGTGTCGAGCACACGGGGTTGGCGACTTGGTCGGCCGCCCCCTGGACCGAGCGGCGGGACGAACTCCGGGGCCGCCGAGTCCCCCGAGTAAGCGGTCAGCATCGCCTACTCCCGCCGGCGAGCCACCTGGTGATCAGTGAGGTAGATCAGCTGACCAAAGCCGGCCGCGCCATCGATCACCACCTGGACATGGGGTTTACTCACTACCTGATAGGTGTCCAACGGGACGTCGGGCGCGGTGCCGGCCGCCACCGCGGACAGTTTCCATGCCAGGTTGGCGGCGTCCCGGATCCCCGCGCACATTCCCTGGCTGAGGAAGGGCGGGGTCTGGTGGGCCGCGTCGCCGCCCAGGACCCGTAGGTCCCGCCATGTCGATGCCACCAGTCCGTGGAACGCATACACAGCCGAACGTTCGACCTCGGCCCGGCGGATCTGCTCTTCGGTCTATCCCGGGAGCGGCATGAACTCGAATCGGAACCGCCGCGCCGGCATCGGTACCTGGGCGTGCGGCCGGCGCGTCACATACCTGGAGACACCGGGTGGGCAGGCCGGGGACGTCGGCGGTCAGCAGGAGGTCGACTACCAGCCATGACTCCTCGAAGCCGGTCTCGTGCAGTCCGGTCCCGATGACCTTGCGGGTCATCGACCGGGCCCCGTCGCAACCGACGACGTCGCGGGCTCGAACGGCTCTCCCATCGGCACATCGGACGCCGACCCCGTCGTCATCCTGGTCGATGGCGGTGACCTCGGCACCCAGTCGGACGTCGACCCTGGGGCCGGCCTGCCGGTCGGGGCGAGCGGCGGCACGGTGGCTGACAACAACGTGCGCCGATCCGACGTCAGGAAGGCCAGCCCGTCGTTGAGGATCGAGCCGGCCAGGACCTCGTCCGCGCAGCCGACCTCCTGGAGGACACGCAAGCCTTCGTGGTCGATCTGAACGGCTCGGGGGAGCGGGAACACTTCGGTGTCCCGCTCCAGCACCACTACGTCCAGCCGCCGGCGAGCGCACAGCACAGCGAGGGTCGCCCCGACAGGACCGAACCCGACCACCACCACATCGACGGACCGTCCATGTCCGGTCACGTCGGCCACCGCTCCCAGCCCTTCTGCAGTACGTCGAGATCGTCGGGCACTACGAACTCGACGGGCAGGTTGGGGCTCCACGAGTTGGCGACCTGCTCGAAGGAGAACCCGGTCCGTCCGGTCGCCTCCCATGCCTCATCGTCGAGGATCTGGTCGAGGTCGGAGTAGAGCTCGATGGACGAACCCCATGGATCGCGCAGGTACCAGTAGAAGTTGGAGCCGGCGAAGTGCCGGCCCATCCCCCACACGTGGCGG
>JAYVYR010000213.1:0-4857 GCA_043784065.1 Acidimicrobiaceae bacterium | reverse complement strand
TCGCCTGGAAGTTCGTCAGCAATCCGGTAGGACCAACGTTGACCGGCCAGATTCTCGTCGCCGGTTCAGTGGCCGCTGTGATCGGCGTGGTGCTCATGCTCAAAGAACATCAACCTGCCCCGGTCTTCCTCTACGGACTGTGCGCGGCCGGGGCGGCGGCCATTTCGCTGCCCGTCGGGCTCCGGCCTCGGTTCCTGATGCTGGCCTTCCCCATGGTGATGGCAGCCGGCACCCGCTACACGGGGTGGACCCATCGTGCACTGGTAGGCGTCTCGCTGGTGTTATTGGCCCTGATGACCGTGCTCGAAGCCGGGTCCCAGTCGGTGTTCCCATGATTCTCGACGAATCATTGAGCCCGGGGACCGGCGAGACCGGCGGACCTCCCGGAGTCGCCTCTCAGCCATCGGAGCCCGAATCCGTCGGGATCCGGGCCGACCTGGTGCTGGTGCAACGCTGCGCCTGGACACTCGTCTGGGTGGCCGTGCTGGCATCCGCTCTCAACTTCTGGGGTGCCTGGTCGGCCGGTCCATGGGCCGGGCTCCTCGCCCCTGTTCTGGTCCTCACGGCCTTGATCGGTGCCGTGCTGGTGTGGACGCTGTCCCGGCCGCTGGCGCTGTCCATGCAGCGCTTCGGCTTGATGGCGGCCCTGGTGGCGGCCGCTGCTGTTCAAGGTACCGCCATCCAACTTCGGCACTTCTATACGACCGACTCTGCCGCGTTCAACCAGGTGGCCACCCGACTCCTGCTCGATGGCCGGAACCCGTACACGTCGTCGATGGCCGGTGCTGCCCGCCTACTCCACCCAGCTTCCTCCTATTGGACCTACCAGGTGGACGGGGCCCACACCCTGAAGGTCGCCTACCCGGCTGCATCATTCCTCATTCAGGCGCCATTCATGGCCCTCGGAGTCCACAACATGGTCAGCGACTGGGTGGATCTGGCCGCCTGGCTCACTACCGCCGCACTTATCTTCACGATGGTCCCGCCGGTGCTTCGGTGGCTGGCACCACTACTCCTTCTCACCGGAGTCTTCATCGGCCCGTTCGCCAGTGGCGGCACTGATGCCCTCTTTGTACCCTTCTTGGTAATTGCTGTGTGGCGGTGGGACCGGTTCCCTGATCGGGCGGTGGCTTGGCTGCCGTCATGGGTGGGTCCAGCGTCTCTGGGGGTGGCCTGCTCGGTCAAGCAGTCACCATGGTTCTGCGTTCCGTTCTTGGTGGTGGGTGTGGCCTGTGAGGCCCGACGGTCCGGACGTCGGCCCCTCATCACGGCACTGCGCTACGGCGCAACCGTCGTGACGGTCTTCCTGGTGGTCAACGCCCCGTTCATCGTGTGGTCGCCGTCGGCCTGGTTGCGGGGGATCTTCCTCCCCATCGTCGACCCGTTGGTGGCGGACGGTCAGGGCGCCGTCGCCGTGGCCCTCCACGGCCTGACCGGTGGTGTCGTCATGCCGTGGTTGTCGGCCGCCGCCGGGCTGGCACTGGTGGCCATGGTGATCGCCTTCGCCCTCTGGGAGCCACGCCTGAAACGGGCATGGCTCTTCCTCGTGCCCGTCGTCCTCTTTCTGCCAGATCGAAGCTTGGCCAATTACTTGATCGACTTCGTGCCTGCCGCCCTGGTGGCCGCCCTATGTGTGGCGGATGCGTCCGCCCGGAACGGCACGCCAGCCCTGGGCTGGTGGCCGGCCCGGTTGGCCTTCGGCGCCCCCGCACTGGCATCACTCGCCTTGATCGGGGTGGCATTCACCTCGGCACCCCTCGCCGTGAGCGTGGACGGTGCCACGGTAACCGGCGTGTCAACCGCCGACGGCGGCCTCAGCTTCCGCCAGATCATCGTCACCGTTACCAACAATTCGGAGCACGCCCTCACGCCCCACTTCATGGTCTCCTCCGGTGGCGGGCATCCGAACGCCTTCTGGCGGTCCGGTCTGCTTCGGGGCCGCAACCCCGTGGCGGCCGGTGCGACCGCCGTGTTCGTGCTCCGTCCCAACTCCTACTTCGCTCTACCTCCCCTCGGGCAGAAATGGGTGGTAGCGGCATACACGTCCTCGCCGAATGCCTTGTCTACGTCGTCGTTGCAGTCCTCGCATTGGGGGAAGGCGGCTCCCTGACCGGAACCCGGATCGGTCCTGCTGACCGCCCTCGACGAACGATAAGCAGAACCGCCACCCCGGCCAGGAAGGCCACCAGCAATGCGAAGAACGAGTTGGCGGCCACCAGTGTCCAACCATGTTCGTGCAACTCCCGGGTCCCCCCCGACGGAACGTGCTGGAGCGGTGCCCACCACAGCACGGCCGCCACCACTGCTGCCCACAGCGGCCCGCCGGCTGGTCGATCGGAGGCGAGGGTCAACCACAACAGGATCGGCACGGTCCATACCAGGTGGTGCTCCCACGTGATGGGGGAGACAACCATTCCGGTGGTGGCGCACACCAGCAGACCGAGAAACGGCGAAGAGTCACGCCATGCCCACCAGGCCAGGGCGATACCAACCACCAGCACCAGAACGCTCGCCACGTCAACGGCCACAACCGATACATCTCGGTGACTCAAGCGGTCCAGGGTTCCCTGCAGGCTCTGGTTGAGGACGAACGACGGGTTGCCCACCCGAGAGGCGTCAAAGGCGTATTTCGTCCAATAGGACCACGACACAGCCGGGGCTAACACGGCGGCCAGAAGGGAGATGCCCACGAACGTGGCGATCGCCGTCCAGGCCGCCCGGGCCTGCCCGGTCACGAACAGGTAGGGGATGAAGACGAGTGGTATCAGTTTGATGGCGGCGGCCACGCCCACCAGTACGCCGCGAGGGAGCGTCCGACCACGGCACCCGAGCTTGGTGGTGAGGTCGATGAGCAGAACGAGGCAGAGCACCAGGTTGACCTGACCGAAGTAGAGAGTCAGGCGGACGGGGTCGAGTTGGCAGGCCGGTCCGAGGAGCACCACCGACCAAAGCATCACGCGGGTCCGGTCCATGTCCGGGCGCACCGCCCGCAAGGACAGGACGATGATCCCGAAGAGGCTGGCCACGTTGACGGCCGCCCACACCAACTGGGCCGTCTGGTGGGGGAGCAAGGCCAGCGGGCCGAACGCCAGGGCGGCTATGGGGGGGTAGGTGAAGGGCAGGTACGGCGCGTACGGAAGGCCGACGTGGTAGAGCTGTCCGTCGATCACGTGGTGGGCACCCAGCACGTAGACGGCGAAGTCGAGCTGCCTTGTGTCCCACGTGTCAAACCAGATCCATCCGAGCAGCCAGCCGACAGATACCGCGCCCAGAACGGAGAGGACGACCAGCCACAGGGTGGACGGGCGTCCTCGGGCTCCGCCAACGTCAGTCCCGGTCATCATGGTGTCCAGAGTGGTCCGCCCATGGCCATCATCCCGAGTGCCGCCATCGTCAGTGCGGAAAGACCGAGTACGGCCTCGAACCACAAGGGCGGCAACTTGGCCCCGACTACTCCGAGCAACGGAAACCCGCGCAGTAGCAGCCGCGGAGTGATCCCGATGACCGGCGAAAAAGCTCCAAAGGCGAGCACGGCAATCACGTAACCGATCCAGGGAGTCGGCGGTCGGGCCCGGAAGAAGATCACCAGAAGCCCAACGGCGATCACGGCGGACACCGCCTTGACGGCATAGTCAGGATCGGCGAACCAGTGTGCGAACAAGCGCAGGAACGAACCCGGGATCCCATAGAAGTAGGCACCGCTCTGCCACCCCGCACGCTGAGCATCGAAGTACTCGAACGGCGACCCCGTGTGGACCCACAGATAGATGCAAAACGTGCCGAAACCGAGCGGAGCCAGCGCCGGAGCCCACAGGGACGTCCATTCCCGCTTCGCACGAATGGCCGCTAGGGCGGCCAACGCACATGGCACGAATGCGGCCACGCCCACCGGATCCGATGTGGAGGCCACCGCCGCACACAGGCCTGCCGCTACCCATCGCTCACGGCGGAGGGCCAGCAGGACGCAGGCCACCATCAGAATGGTGGCGGCCTCGGTGTACACCAGGCTGAGCACGAGCGCACCGGGAGAGAAGAAGACCAGGGCCGTGCCGCGGTCCGCACCCGGCTGGCCGAAGACGTCCCGGAGCATCCACCACACTGCGACCGATGCGGCCAGGCCCAGGAGGAAGGTGGTGATGAGGCCAGCCACCGGAATGCCGAAACGGGTTACTTCGTGGGTGGCCCGTGTCAGCAGGGGAATCAACGGGAAGAAACCGAGGTTCGACTGTGCCTGATTGCCCAATCCGGGCGGGATACGGCGGACGTAGCCGCCCTGAGCGATCGACAGATACCAGTAGCTGTCCCACGGGGTAAGGCTCGTCGGCAACCTCTGGTGGGCGGTCGACGAGGTCGCCTCAGCCACCAGGAGCATGCCGGCACGAGACGCCAGGTAGAGCAGGACGGGCCGGAGCGAGAGGGTGAGAAACCACCGGACCCGCGCCCCGGTCGGGGTGGAGTTGTCGGCGTCTGTCGGCGCCTCGGTGGTCATGCCGGGCCGAGCAGTCCGACCGCTTGCGCCGCGCGGTCGTAGGTGGCACCGGCGATCTCCGTTGCCTTAGCCGCACCACGGGCCAGCAGATCAGGCACCGCGCCCGGGTCGGCGGCCAGTTCGGCTCGTCGGGCCTGCAACGGGCGGAGCAATTCGATCAGGGCTTCGGCCGTATCGGCCTTCAGGTCGCCGTAGCGTTCATAGCCGGCCGCCACGTCGACAGGCGTGTTCCCGGTGGCCACGGCCAAGAGTTCGAGCAGGTTGGACAGGCCGGGTTTGTGATCGGGGTCATAACGGACCTCGCCTTCGGTGTCGGTCACGGCCTTCTTGACCTTGCGGGTGATTTCGGCGGGTTCGTCGAGCATCAG
>JAYVYR010000212.1:0-6248 GCA_043784065.1 Acidimicrobiaceae bacterium | reverse complement strand
AACGGCGCAGTTTCTAGAACAGGAGCCCGGAGTCCTCCTCCGCCGTGTCCGGACCGGGTGAGAAGCCCGACGAGGTTGGGCCGGCGCTCCTCGCCCGCCACAGCAGCCATCCCACGCCGATCGGTCCGAGCGCGATGCCGACCAGCACCCCGACCGACCGGGGGACGCCGGCGCGGTCGCTCAAGATCAGGCCGAGCAGGCCGAACAGGGCGATCCAGAGTCCGACCATGAGCCCGAGGAAGAGGAGCAGGGCATCAAGGGCCTGGTTCATTGCGAATCCTCCGTCATTCCCCTGCAGATCAGAAGTCCCGCGACGGCGACAAGTGCACCGGCGACATAGGTCACTTTCGTCCCGGTTCCAGCCGAGAGCGAGGCGGACAGGTTGGTCGGGACGCGCGGCACGTACGAGCTGGCCGGCGTACTGCTGGCCAGGTTCCGGGCATCGGTGGACCAATGGAGCAGGTGGTCGCGTAGCCACGTCGGAGCGGTAAACCGCGGCGTGCCCGCAGACGCGATCAGGATCAGCGCGGGGGCAATCGTCACCGCCCAACCCATGAGCACGAGAGCGAAGCCACTGACCAGGTTCGGTCGCAGGAAGCACGCGGCCGCCAGGACGATGATGGCTATCTGGGCGATCAGTGTGATCACGCCGATCCACGGAATGGCGAATCCGGGCATCGACCACTCATCGACTTGCGACTCTAGGTTGATCCATGCGCCGTAACGCCCGAACTCCATGAGCGGGACTGCTGCGACCAGCATGATCACTCCCACGGCGGAAGGACTCCGCTGGAGGATTCCTCGTCCGAGTGATCCGACGCGCTCGGAAAATCCGGACGCCACGCCGGTGGCACTGATCACGATGAGCCCGGCACCGAGCGCCGCCAGCCAGATTCCGAACAACGGGCTGACGCCGAACGAGAGTCGGCGCATGGACCTCGGCACGAGTGACGGAAGCGCCCACACGTTGATCAGATTGATCGTCACGACCGTGAGCAAGGGGACGATCAGCATGCCCAGCGCGCACAAGGTGACCGTCCATCTGGCGACGGCACGGAACAGCCCGAGCCATTCGAGGAGCGACGCGACGACGACCACGAGCAGCAGGCCGACGAACACCCACCTGCTGATGGAGAGCTGGGCGATGGACACCTCGCTCGACGTGCCGGAATCACGGGTCGTCGCCCACGGCACGAACGCAGATGCCACCAGCAGCACCAGCCCGCAGACGCGGGTGAGGAGATCTGGACGCTCCGTTTCGCCTAGCCTGCCGCCACTGAGCACCAGAGGATCTTGACCGGTGGACGGTCGGGCGGCAAACGGCCCTTTGCGCGATCGGTTCCGTATGGTTATGGTGCCATCAGCAAGGTCGGAGGGGTAACCAGCATGGGTGGGTCTCGGCGCAATTCCCCGTGGAACTTCGTTAGGTGGAGCGTATGGCGGCGGAAGTAGCGGAATCCCCCAGATCCCCGCTGGCGATGGGGCGTGGATGACGAGTTCGCTCTTTGACTCGTCGCCGTCGACCGAATTCGACGTCATCACCCCGGAATTCGTCAAGCCCCCGATGGGGCTCGCGCTGGCGGCGTGCGGGCTCGGGCTCGGCAGTCTGTTGAGTGCGCTCTTCCTCCGCGGGCATTCAGCGTTCGTCGGGTGGGGCCTCGGCTTCGCCGCGGTGATCGCCGGGATCGCCTACCGATGGGTGTTGCGGAGGCGGCAGATCGAGCCCCTGTACTTCCCCAACAAGACGGCGGATCGCCTGATGCTGGGGGGGGTGTTCTGCGGTTTCGCTGGGATAGTCGCCAATGCCGTACTGATTGCACAGCGCACGATCGGATGAGTCGGCTCGTGAGAGGCAGACGGCGGGTCGGACGTGGAACCCTTGGACTGCTCGTTGCCGCCATGGTCGTACTCCCGGTCATCGGTCTTGCGTCCGAGACGGCCGGGGCAGACTTCGTGCCCAACACGTCGCTGACCGGGGCGCAGAACCTCGCGCTCTGCTTCCAGCAGTACAAGAAGCTCGCAGTCGAGCTCCTCATCGACCAGACCGCCAGTCTCCAGTATGGCGACAACGGGATCGCCGGCCACGGGCCCGGCACCGATCCGACCGGTAAGCGGGTGGTACTGGCCCAGAGCGTGGTGCAGGCGCTCGCCCAGGTGCAGGGGATCGCAGGTGGGTCGATCAACGTCCAGGCCGCCGGATTCGGCACGGGCGTGGACCCGGTGCCGACGGGTGGTCCCAACGAATGGACCCCGGTGACCGGCTCGTCGGCGTCGTCCATCTCCGCGAGCCTCGAGCAGTTCGGCACCCGTAACACGGACGTGAACACCGACTACGTCACGGCGCTGACGACCGCGAACCAGAACCTCCAGCAAGAGCGCCAGGCGATGGGCGGCATGGCCTGCACGGCGATCGTGCTCTTCACCGACGGCGCCTTCAGCCTGAATCCTGGTGCCGCACCTCCGTGGTACGGCCCGGTCAGCGCGTCGGATGCCAACGATCCTAATTCGGCCGTCTACGCCAAGGGGGTCAAGAACCTGTGTGAGCCCAACGGCATCATGGACTCGCTCCGAAACTACGACCCCCCCGTCTTCCTGTTCGCAGCCGGCCTGGCGCCGTCGCCGCCTGCGCAAGGATCTCCCCCTGACTTCAGTCTGCTCCAAGGGCTCGCGCTGGGTTCGGCGGTCCCCGGGTACTCGTCGTGCGGCACGCCGAACGGCACCGGGGCGTTCTTCGACGGGAACGTCAACCAGCTTGCCTCCGGCATCATCTCCGGCCTCGTCGGCGGTACCCAGACGCCGGCAACGTGCACCGCCTCCAGATGCACTGCGTCATTCGTCACCTACCCTTATACGAAGTCCGCCTCCGTCTACGTGACAACGAACCAGCCGGGACAGCTGTCGGTCTCAGGCCCGAACGGCCAGTCGATTCCGGTGCCGGCGCTCAGTGCGAGCACGCAGGTCGACGGTGTGACCTTGACCACCAGCATCTCCAATCCGTGGCCGGGCCAGACGAATCCCGGCTACCAATGGCTGGTCGGCCTGACCGGGTTCCCTCCACCGTCGGGTGACCATCCGGCCACCTGGACGATCGGGTTCACCCCAGGATCGACCTCCACCGCCCCCGTCATGAACTGGCAGGCGAACGTCGTGTCCGGGATCCACCTCGTTCCCGAGTCGTCCGGGGTCCAGTGGAAGCGCGGGGATGCCGGCGACGCCTACTACCGACTCGTCGCCGGGACGACGCCGATCTCACCGGCCCAGATCGCCAGTGCAGATCTGACCGGCACCGTGACGCTGAACGGCGTGGGCGCGTCCGATCCGATGACCCAGGTAGGTGAGTCGAACCGCTTCCAGTTGCAGGTTCCCGCCATCGATCCGACGACCACCGCCACCGCGGCCTCCCTCCTTATCACAGGGTCGGCCACGATGAAGAGTGGTGAGACGGTTCCGGTGAACCTGGTACCCCCTGACATCCCGGTGGTTGCACCACACGGACCGCAGCCGGCGTCGACACTTCGGTTCGGGCTGCTCCAGGCGTCACTCTCCAAGCAGCGGAACCCGAACGGGGTCCAACCGGTTGAGCCGCTTGCCTCCATGGGCGTGCTTCCCGTCGCCGCCGGACCGGACGGCTCCGGCACGATCTGCATCCAGTCGACGGACAACGTCACCGAGGCTGGCAAGCCGGTCGGTGTCCGCACTGTCGGTCCCTCGTGCCGCCACCTGACCAAAGGCCAGATCGTCGACGTAAGCTTTGCACTGCTCGCCGGTCACCCGGCCAGCGGCAAGCTCGTCGGGTCGATCACCGCGACGACGAAGTGGATCCACGGAACCGAAAAGTATTCGTGGACGATTCCGGTCACCGGTACGGTGGTCGTGCCTCCCGGTAGTCCGATCGTGGACCAGACGACGCTCTGGCTCCTGGTGATCGGGTCGGTGCTGGGCGCCGCGCTGCTGTGGTTCGTGATGTGCTGGTGGACCGCGCTCCTGTCCCGGCGGACCAGGAACATCCAGCACTACACCGTCGACGCCGTCCTCGAAAGCAACACGCTCACGTTCACCAATCCCAGCGTTGAGGACTTCGAGTTCGTGGAGTTGGACAGCGACCGCACACGGACGGCGAGGTCACTGTTCCTGGAGATGCGGGCCCCGATCCGCCTATTCCGCCCCCAGGACCTGGTGGTCGGCCAGATCGGCTATGTCGTCACCGGGACCCTGGGCGCGGCGCGCGGGGCCAGGAGTCGCAAAGGTCGCATCGAGCACCGGATCCAAGGGCAGTGGGCGTTTGCAACGCCGACGTCGACAGCCGTCGCCGCAGACGCCGACAAGGTCGAGGGATCACTGCACTACTTCGTCCTCGAGGATGCTTCCGGCACCGAGGCGAGGCCCGGTGGCCTGCTCGACGAGATCCGCAAGGACGTCCCGTTGCATCTCGACATCATCAGGGCCCGGGCCAGCCTGCTCGGTCCGCAGAATGCAGACCAGTCCCTGGTGTCCTCGGATGGCGAGCCGGCCCAGGCATCCGAGGACACGTCGCTGTGGTGATGCGTAACCGTCTGCCGGCCCCAATTGTCTGTTCACGAATTCAGGAGGAATTGTGCTGAAGCCCATGCTATTCATCGGCTGCGGAGGCTCTGGCCTTCGCACGCTCCGCCACCTTCGGCGCGAGCTGGAATTCCGACTGGCCAGCGTCGGCCTGGGTCGTGAGGACTTCCCCGATGCCTGGCAGTTCCTGGTCCTGGACGTTCCGGCCGAAGAGCTCCTGAACGATGCTGATCTGAAGAGCTACGCCGGGACCAGCTACATCGGGCTGGCCGACACGGCCACCGGCTACCTGTTTGCCGGTGGCATCGACGACCAGCTGAGCCGTCGGGACCACTCACGGAGTGACTTCGTGCAGTGGCGACCGGATCCCGGCAAGACCCCGGTCGACGTCTCGAAGGGAGCCGGCCAGTGGCGGGCGGTCGGACGTGTCGTTGCCGGCTACAGTCTCGACACGAAGCTGAGCGAGCGGGTGTCCAGCGCCATCAGTTCGATGTCTGGCCCGACGGCTGAGGCATCGCTCCGGAAGGTCGCAGCGAAGCTGGGCATCGACGGTGCGGAAACCGAGGCGATCGACGTACCGATGGCGTTCATCGTGTCGTCGCTCGGTGGCGGCGCCGGATCTGGGATCTTCATGGACGTCGGTGACCTGCTCCGCCGGATGTCCGGATCGGAGACGTGGCTGCAGCGGAGCGTGGGAATCCTCTTCGAGCCATCGGTCTTCTACACCCAGGACAAGTTCAATCGATCCGGGATATCGCCGAACACCCTTGCCGCCATCACTGAGCTGACCGCCGGCCACTGGGCGCCATGGGACTCCTTCCCCTATATCGTTGCCTCCTCCCATCCCGGCTCCAATCGGGGTCCCGAGTACTCGATGCTGTTCGGGACGGACAATGGCGCAATCAACCTGGGGAACGGCGACGCAGCCTACGAGATGGCCGCCTACATCCTCAGCAACCTCGCGCTCAGCGGAACTGCGGGAACTGCGCTGGCCGAGTGGCTCCAAGCGAACTGGGGCCAGAAGTCAGCTTCGGGCTCGCTCTCTGCTCCGGCGATCCACGACCGAGCCTTCACGTCATCGAACCGACCGCTGTCGTCCATCGGTTTCGCCCGTGTGACGCTCGGGCGCGACCGACTGGCTCGCTACGGCGCACAGCGCATGACGAGCGGAGTCCTTGAGTCCATCGTCACCGCGCACGAGGACGATGAGGTTCGGAAGGGTCGCAAGACTGTCGATCAGCGGGTCAAGGAGCTCACCAGCCGCGACTCTCCCAGCAACCTCGTCACGCAGTTCCTGGACGACTGCGGGCTCAACGAGGCTTCCCGCAGCAACAACCAGGTGCTCGACGCCTTGTTGGAGCAGGGCAAGGTCGACGAAGCGGCGGCCACCCTCCAGGGGTACGTGGTTGACCACGTGAATGACCCCAAAGCCATTCTGGAGCAATTCAAACAGGCGATGCGCAATTCGTCCCAGACAGTCACCATTGACGGTGAGCTGAAAATCCCGCAGATCCACTCCGGCATCATCGAGGCGGTCGATCCGTGGGTGAAGGCGACGCAGCAGCGGGTGATGGACACGATCGTGCGTTGGGTCGCGACTCGCGGCATCCGGGTCACCCTCGAGGTGGTCCGCCAGGTCACCGAGCAGGAACTGGCGAAGACCATCCCTGAGGAACTCCGGGCAGAGGCCGTGGTCGAGCTCAAGG
>JAYVYR010000211.1:0-6001 GCA_043784065.1 Acidimicrobiaceae bacterium | reverse complement strand
CGCCTCCTCCAGCCCCGCCACCAACGCCACTGCCACCGATTCCGACGGGTTGATCGCCCATCACGGCACTGCCACCGCGCCGTTCGGTCGCCCCACCGCGCCGATCGGTCGCACTCCCGCTGGACCGTTTGGTCGCACTTTGATGGGCCAACGTCGGCGTCATGACCCCACCCTCTCAGAAGGGTGTGACACGCAGCTGAGCTGGGAGTACACGGACGATCCCCTGCGGAAGACCGGTCCAGGACTGTCGGGGGTCGACCCCTCCGTCAGGTAGCCGGCGTGGCTTCGGTCGACACGCCCGAAGCGGCCGTTTGGAGCAGTCGTTCGAGTTCGGCCCACACCTTGTCCACTTCCTCGGCAAGGTGGGCGGCATCGCCCGAGTTGTCGATGACGAAGTCGGCGCCCTCTAGCCGCTCTTGTCGGGTCGGCTGGGCGGCCATACGGGCTCGCACGTCCTGTTCGGCCATGCCCCGGTGGGTGGTGAGGCGCTCTAGTCGAACTTCGGGAGAGACGTCGACAACGATCACGGCATCGAGGGCCAGCAGCTCTCTGTGGAACTCCTTGAGCAGCGGGATATCCATGACGACGATGGCGTCCGTTCCCTGATGGGCATCCTTGCCCTCGATCATGGCCAGCCCGATGGCCGGGTGCACGATGGCATTGAGGTCGGCCACCGACTCCGGCCCCTGGAACGCCGACTCGGCCAACTTCGGCCGGTCGATCCGGCCGTCGCCGTCCAGAATGCCCGTGCCGAACCGCTCAACCAGCGCCAGATAGGCCGGTGCGCCAGGCTCGACGACCTCACGGGCCACCTTGTCGGCATCCACCAGATAGGCGCCCCTGGCCACCAACAACTCGGCCACAGTAGATTTACCTGCTCCGATGTTTCCGGTCAGCCCGACCGTCAGCACCGCTGCCCTCCTGCCGGATCAGGTGCTCCGCCGAGGCCGTGAAGCCGTGGCGAACAGCACCATGGTGGTCGAGTCGAGATCATCGGTGACGAAGAAGTCATCGGCCGTGATGCCGGTCGTCCCGCCCGAGTCGCCCCTGGCGATCAATTTGTATGCCTTGGGTAGGACCCAGGCATAGAAACCGACATACCAGGACCTCGGGATCTTGTGGCGCAGATCGAAGACGTCGAGCCTCAGCACCTTCTGGGCCTTGACCCTCCGGGCGGTGAAGTCGGCCTTCACGTGGGGCACTGCATCGAGTCCCTGAATGGTCACGTCGTGGAAATGCTTGCTCAGCATGGTTCGCAGCTCGGGCGGCTCGAACAGGTGGATGTGGAACGGGTTCTCGAAGTCGGCGGGGGCATTTGGAGTGAGGAAGTAGACCGTCCCGTCGTCGGTGAGCACCCTGGCCAGCTCAGCCACATGGCCCTCAGGATCGTCGAAGTGCTCGATCAGGTGGGAGGAGCAACCCCAGGCGAAGCTGCCGGTGTCGAAACCGAGGGCCAAGGCGTTCATCTGGGCCACCAGGAGACCGTCCTGCGACCAGTTTCCCTTGGCCAACCCGACGGCCTCGGCGCTGTAGTCGACGCCGACCACCCGACGTTCGGCCGCCAGGAAGCGGGCCGACTCGAACCCCTGACCACAGCCCACGTCGAGGACGGTGCCCTTCCCCAAACGCTCGATGACGGTCCGGTAGCCAGCGGCATGAAGGGCAAGCAGCGAGTCGGGCGTGACTCCTTCCATCGGGCGTTCTCCAGTGAGGTGACTCCCGACCTTCTCTCCGGCCGCGGCCTTGGTAGCCATCGCGCTCACCGGTATCCCCCGCTGCGGATGCTCGTGTCGTCGACCTGTGGCATCTGGCTCCTCTCCTGTGGTGTCGGCTGGTGTTGCCGCTGGGACACTTGCGTTGTTTACACTACCGACCACTCGTGTCCGAACCTGAACTCCCCGCCGCCGGGCCCACGGACCGGACCACCGGCCGCAACGGCTCCCCATACGAACGCCTGCGGTCGCCAAGCGCATTGCGGGCCTGGTTCGACTACGTCGCGTTGGCCGTGCTGGCCTTCGTGCCGATGGTGGCCGCCCAGCCCGGGGTCGTGACCGACGACACCAAGACGTATCTCTATCTGGACCCAGGCCGTTACATCCGCCAGGCGGTCTCGCTGTGGGACCCGCACGTCGGCCTCGGCACGGTCACCCACGAGAACATCGGCTACCTCTTGCCGATGGGGCCCTTCTACTGGGTCCTGGCTGAACTGCACGTTCCGCTGTGGGTGGCCCAGCGGCTCTGGATGGGCTGTCTGCTCTACGCCGCGGGAGCCGGCGCGCTCTATCTGTGCCGGGTGCTCGGACTGTCAGGTCCAGGGCGGTACGTGACTGCGGTGGCCTTCATGTTCACGCCGTACGTCCTGCAGTATTCGGGCCGGATCTCCGTCATCCTGATGCCGTGGGCCGGGTTGCCTTGGATGTTGGCGTTCGTCGTGCTGGCTCTCCGCAAGGGGGGTTGGCGCTACCCGGCCCTCTTCGCCCTCGTGGTTGCCCTCGTCAGCGGGATCAATGCCAGCTCCCTCCTCTATGTGGGCATCGCCCCGGCCCTGTGGCTCCCCTACGCCGTCCTGGTGGCCAAGGACTCCACCTGGCGGAAGGCCTGGGGTGTGGCCTGGAAGGTAGCGGGGCTGACCATCCTGGTGTCGGTCTGGTGGGCCGTCGGCCTGCAGATCGAAGCGGCATACGGGGTCAACGTCCTCAAGTACACCGAAACAGTTCCGGCCACCAGCGGCGCCTCATTGGCCTCGGAGGTACTGCGAGGGCTCGGCTACTGGTACTTCTACGGTACCGACCGGGCCGGTCCGTGGACGCAGACCTCGGTGGCGTATACCCAGAACATCGCGCTCATCCTGTGGAGTTTCAGCGTCCCGCTGCTGGCCTTTCTGGCCGCCTTCGTGGCTCGTTGGCGCTACCGGACCTACTTCATACTCATCACCGTCGTAGGCATGGTGATGGCCGTCGGACCCAATCCCTACGACCACCCCTCGAGCGTGGGTTCGGTTATCAAGAAGATCATGGTGGACACCACCGCCGGCCTGGCCATGCGGTCGACCGACCGGGCGTCCCCCCTCATCATTCTGTCCATGGCACTTTTCCTGGGGGCCGGGGTCAGTGCCCTCAGCTTCCGGATCCGCAAGTCCAGCCTGGTTATCGGCGCCCTGGCTGTGGCCGCCGTAGCCGGTGCTTCGTCGCCTCTGTGGACGGGTCAGATCCTGGCCAACGGATTCAACCAGCCGGCCGTGCCGCCCGACTACACCCGGGCGGCAGCGTCCGCCCTCGACAAGGCCCACCCGGGCACCCGGCTCTATGCCCTCCCGGGCAACAACTTCGGTGCCCAGCGCTGGGGCGACACCATCGACACCGTGTACCCCGGGCTCATGACCCGACCCTTCGCCACCCACGAGCAGCAGATCATGGGCTCGCTGCCAACGGCTGATGTCCTTGAGGCAGTCGACGGTCCGCTGCAGAACGGCACCATGAACTGGGACGCCATGGCTCCGATGGCATCGCTGCTGAGCGCCGGCGATGTCCTGGTCCAGTACGACCAGGCCTACGAGCGCTACGACACGCCGGATCCCCAGACGGTGGCCGCCCAGCTGAACTCGATACCGACTGGTCTGGTCGACCCCGTCACGTACGGCAAGCCACGACCCAATGTCCCGCTGCTCCCCCACTTCAGCGAGGCCTCACTGGCCCTTCCTGCCACTATCGGGTGGCCGGCGCCACTGGTCTCCTACACGGTCACGAATCCCCGGCCCATCGTCCGCACCGAATCGACAGCTGACCCTCTGGTGGTGGCCGGCGACGCCAACGGCGTGGTCGCTGTGGCCTCGGTCGGGCTGCTGTCGGGCAATCCGATGATCCTCTACTCGGGGACGCTCGACACCAACGCCGCCCTCGAAAAAGCGACCCTGGCGAAGCCGGCCAATCTGGTCGTCACCGATACCAATCGCAAGCAGGGCTACCGGTGGAATTCGCTGAACGAGAACACCGGCTACACCGAGACTGCCGCCCAAGGTCCCGACAAGGCGGACCCGAGCGATGCTCCCCTCGATCTTTTTCCGGGGGCGCCGGTCACCGCCCACACGACTGCAGTACTCAACGGGGTCTCGTCCGTGACCGCCTCTTCGTACGGTTCCTCCATCACCTACTTGCCCGAGGACCGACCGGCCGCCGCCTTCGACGCCAATCCTCAAACGGCATGGCTCACCAACTCGTTCGCCGATCAGACCGGCCAATGGTGGCAGGTGATCCTCGACAAGCCCCGCTCCGAAAACCAACTACTCCTCGTCCAGCCCCAGACCGGCGACCCCGACCGACACATCAGCCAGGTCACCCTCACCTTTGATGGAGGGCACCCGGTCACCGTCCCCCTGGCGCCGGCGTCCCGCACGGCCACGGGTCAAGTGGTGACCTTTCCGGAGCGGAGGTTCACCACGTTGCGGATAACGCTGAGCTGTATTTCGGTCAACGACCCGTCGTCCCCAATCGGCTCCCGCAGCTCCGTGGGTTTCGCCGAAGTCGGCATCCCGGGGGTGTCGGTCGACGAAACGGTGTCGATGCCCCAGGACCTATTGCGGTCCGCTGGAACAGCGTCGCAGGCCGACCGGTTGACGTTGGCCATGACGCGGTTGCGGTCCAGTGGCATACCACCCCGTGCCGACGTCGAACACTCGTTACAGCGGACGTTCTGGCTGCCCACCGCCCGGATCTTCTCCCTGGTCGGACAGGCCCGGGTCTCGCCGCTCATTCCGGACGACGAAATCGACCGGGTGGTTGGCCGCCAGGGTTCGGACTACTCCGGCACCGTGGCCTACTCCCTCGGGCGGCTTCCGAATGATCTGCGCGCGAACGCCATGGCCACTCTCGACCACAATCCGATCACCGTGTGGCAACCGGGATTCGGCAGCGCCCACCAGGCCGGCCAGTGGCTGCAGTACCACTTCGCCCGATCACTCCCCTTCGGTCACCTCGACCTGCAGATCGTGGCCGACGGCCGTCATTCCGTTCCCACCCAGTTGACCATCAGTGCGGACAGTGGACAGGCAACGGTGGCGTTACCTGCACTGGCCAACTCTCCGGTGGCCGGCTCCGTGGTCGACGTGCCGATCGACTTCCCCACCCTTCGGGGCAAGAGCATCCGGATCACCGTGGACAAGGTGCACCTCCGGTACACGCTGAACTACTACTCCCAGACGCCGATCGCTCTGCCGATCGGGATCGCCACAGTCGACTTCCCGGGCATTTCGGCCTCGCCGCCGACGACCTACGTCCCCACGTCGTGCCGTAACGACCTGGTCACCGTGGACGGCACCCCGGTGTGGGTGCAGGTGACCGGCACGACAGCGAATGCCCTCGACCGGAAGCCGCTGAACGTCTCCCTCTGCGGACCGAGCGCCGGGGGGCTCAGATTGGGCGCCGGAGACCACACCCTCCGGTCCGCTCTGGGCCAGATCGCCGCTTACGACGTGGACCAGCTCGTCCTCGATTCGGCACCGGGCGGAGGGGCCATGCCTTTGGCATCGGCGGCGATGCTGGCCGCGCCCCCAGTCACGTCCTCGCCCACCGTGGTCGTGGACTCTCAGACGGCCACCACCATCCACACGTCCATCAGCGGCCTTGGTACTTCTCCCTTGGCCACACCCTTCGACCTGATCCTGGGGGAGTCGATCAACAGGGGATGGACGGCCACGGTCAACGGCGGGCCCGGGCTGGGCAAGTCGGTCCTGATCGACTCGTTCGCCAACGGATGGCGCATCGACCGGGCCGTGGTGGCCGCATACATCCACCACGGCCAGCTGGCCGTCACATTGAGCTGGGTGCCCCAGAAGACGGCCAACTGGGCGGTGTTGGTTTCGCTGGTGGCCATCATCGGCTGTCTCGTGCTTGCCGTCTGGCCGGTCTGGCGAAGGCGGCGCCGGAAAGGTGCGCGTCGACCAGGCCTCGACTCCGCCGGGCGGACAACGGGTGCGGCGGTCCAGTCAGCCGAGGAAGCCGCTGCC
>JAYVYR010000210.1:0-3998 GCA_043784065.1 Acidimicrobiaceae bacterium | reverse complement strand
GCTGTGGCCCACGTGGAGAGGTCACTCCCAAGAGGGCTAACCTCTCGGTGTGCCGACCATCCTCGTGGCCAGTGACGCCCCGACCGTCCGTGCCGAAATTGCGGCCGTCGCCGGTACGCCCGACAACGCCATCGTTGAAGCCCGGTCGGGGCCTGATGTGATGGCCCAAGTGGCCGTGTCGATGCCCGACCTGGTGATCGTCGACATGCAGATGGGCAACATGGGGGGTATGGCCACCACATTGGAGCTCCGCCTCGAGGCCTCCTACGGCAAGCTCGCCCACGTCCCGGTCCTGATGCTGCTGGACCGAAGGCCCGACGTCTTCCTGGCCCGTCGTTCGGGCGCCGAGGGCTGGCTGGTCAAGCCGCTCGACCCGATCCGTCTGCGGCGGTCGGTGGCCGCCCTCCTCGCCGGTGGCACCTACTACGACGAGTCCTACGCTCCGCTTTCGGTCGTCGCCGCACCTGCCGACGCCTGACGGATCCACCTTCGAGAGACAGGGTCACCACGTTGTCCGTGTTCCGTCGCCATGAAGACCAGACCGAGGGATCGCCCGGACGCCGGTCACGTCGCCGCGAACCGTCCTCCAACGGGGTCTTGAGGGCAGCTGCCAGCGACGGTTCGGGGCTACCGGTCGACGGGGGAGCTGACGCTCAGGAGCAATTCATCATCGACGCCCTCCATGACCTTCGGGACACCGTGGTGCGCGAAGTGATGACCCCCCGTGTGGATGTGGCTGCCCTCACCATTCCACTGACCGTCGAGGCAGTGTCCAAGGCCGTGCGGGAGTCCGGCCACAGCTGCTTTCCGGTCTGCGGCGACAATCTCGACGACCTGATCGGGGTGCTGTTCGTCAACGACCTATTCCGGGCCGGCTGGACCGTCGGGACGCCGGACGAGGGCGGGAGGTCCCCAGACCCCATCGACATCTCACGACGACTCCGCCAACCATTCCTGGTGCCCGAATCCCGACTGGTACTCGACGTTCTGGCCGAGATGCGGAGGCAGCGCCGTGCATTTGCCGTGGTGGTCGACGAACATGGCGGAGTCGAAGGCGTGATCACCGTCAAGGATCTCCTCGGGGCCCTGGTCGGTGACCTGCCCGACGAGTTCGACCCCGACGAAGAGCCCGAGGTGATCCGGGTGGACGGTCGGCGGTGGCTGGTGGACGGCAGGACGAGCGTTGACGACTTGACCGACCAGCTCGGCATCGACCTGCCCGAGGGAGAGTATGTGACACTCGGGGGGTATCTGTTCGACGCGTTCGGACACATTCCTGAAGAAGGCGAGACCCACGACGTAGGCGACTGGCAGCTCCAGGTGGCCGAGATGGACAAGCGTCGGATCGCCAAGGTGGTGGCTAAACGAACCGTGGCGACACTTGAGGCCGACGACGGGGCCGATCGGGGGACCGGCGCTTCCGCCGTCGGGTAGCATCCATAGTTCCCGGGTCGGCGTCCCGCCGGACGGGGCCGTACGGGCTGTGGCGCAGTTTGGTAGCGCGCTGCGTTCGGGACGCAGAGGTCCTCGGTTCAAATCCGGGCAGCCCGACCATAGAAGGTGCAGGTCAGCGGGGGTTTCGGCCCCCGCTGATGCGCGTCTGGGAAGCCTCCATCCCGCGAGCATCCCGCGAACGCTCTTCGATCGCTTCGGAGAACCTCCCGCCAACTGCTTCGGCGGCGGCCTGGTCGGCTTCCGTGGTGGCCTGGGCATAGACGGCCAACGTCAGTCGTGGGTCCGAGTGACCGAGACGGGTTTGAGCGGTCTTCATGTCGACGCGTTCAAGCACGAGAGCCGTGGCCGCCATCCGGCGCAGGTCGTGGAAGCCGACGTCCGATAGTTCAGCCCTTCGCACAGCAGGTAGCCAGATCCGTCTGCGGTAGTTGCTGTAGGACCAGGGCAAGCCACCCGGCGCCGGGAACACGAAGGCGTCGCCGTCGGCTGAGCTGAGGCCCGCTTGCCTCAAGTGATCAGCCAAGAGATCGACGAGAACCGAGGGCAACGAGAGGATCCGATTGCCTGCGGCCGATTTCGGTGGTCCGAGGACAGTGCGGCCGTGGGCGTCTCGAGTGACGATCTCCTCAACGGACAATGTCCGACCGATGACATCGAGACGGCTCACTCTGAGGCCTGCAACCTCTCCCCACCTCAATCCGAGAAGCGCTGCAATCCACACCATCCCTCGATATCTCTCGTCTGTGGCATTCGCCAATGCGCCAATATCTGCTGGCTTCAGTACGCGAGAGGCCTTCCGGGCCAACTGCGGGAGTTTGATGTTCCGGCACGGTGACCGGGGAATCAGGTCGGAGTTGACTGCGTAGGCGAGAGCCGCCCGCAGGGTCCCATACGTCCTGTGGACCGACTTCGGCGCCAAAATCCGAGACCAGGTGTTCACCAGATCTTGCAGGTCGCCTTGGCGGAGGCTGCGCAGCTGCCGGCCGCCGATTGCAGGAATGATGTGCGCCCGAAGGGCCGACCGATCTCGGCCAACGGTGTTCGCACGCTTCCCAGGATTTGAGGCCAACCAGCGTTCGGAAAGGGCCTCAACGGTCATCCTTCCACCCGCCGGATCCACCAAATAACCGGAGAGGCGCTCGGCTTCAACGGTGTTGGCGTACGCCTTGGCGTCTCGAAGCCGGTCGAAGGTCTTCGACTTCTCTTTTCCACCGATGCGGACGGCCACGTCGTAACGAGCCTCTCCGGCTGACGTCGAGCGCTTCACAATGTGTGCCACCGATCAGATTCCTTCGGACGTACTGGTGGCGGACAACCATCGGAATTTGCCGGCGGAAGGCGATGCGAGTTCCGCTCGAACGACGGGATATGCACTGGTCAACGCCCTCACGGCCACCTTCGCCCTGCCCCACTGGTCACAGACTTCGCTCAGGAGGTCAGATGCAATCGACGTGGTGCGGCTGTCGGCATCCTTGAGGCTTTGGAGCCTCTGGGTGACCAAGTGCCACTCGATTCCAATCCCCACGTTGCTTCGCGCATGGCCCACCAAGAGGTTTTCTTGGCGATTTGGACCACAGCCTTGCAAGAGGAGGGAGCACCGAGACGGATTCGGTTTGATTGGAGTGCGCGCACAGGTCATCTAGTCCCCACTGACGGAAGGATCACGATCTCTGGCGTACTCAGGAAACGAGGGCTCAAACGAAGCCTGCAGACGGAGTATGCGAACGCTGCACCTCCATTCTTGCCGACCGAAGTCACGTGTTGCGAATCCGGCGAAGTGCAGCGACAAAGGGCTCGAGAGCCTCGACCGGGATCCGCCGGCAACGACCGATGGTCACCGATTCGAGCTCGCCGCTCGCCATGAGCTCGTAGGCTTTGGTCCGCCCGATCGACAGCCGTTCGGCCGCTTCCTCGACGGTCAGCAGAAGCCTTTCCATCATCGTCTCCCTGAATGAATCAGGGTTGAGTCGCCTACCGGTAGCGCTACCCCTATGTCCTCACGGGCCAGCCAGCGCCCGAGCCGGAGTTCTTCCTCAAGGTTCCGGGCGAGACAGACGTCACCGACGGTCACGTACCCGGACCCTTCGTACTGCCAATCGGACACCTCGATCTCGTCCGGTGCACCATCGCCTGGGTCCAGTGGATCCGGGGCGGCATCGGAGCCGCCCGCACCGTCACTCTTGTTGGCCAGCCGCCACCGTTGCCGTTCGACCCGCAGGGCACCGAAGGTGGTCGAGTAGCGCCGTGACTTCGTCAAGAAGTGGCCCCGGAATCCGCAGGTGTGGGCCCAGAGTTGCAGGCGAACGTCCGCGTAGGCCGCAGACTCGCCAAGGTTCCATGCCGTCTCCACCAACGCCCGAAGATGCTCCGGCAGACGCCCATCACGGGGAGTCCCCGCCCGCAGTCGATGGTCGAGAACGCCGTGTTCGTCGGACCCCCGTGGCTGCGTATTTCGCCAAGTAGGCGGCCGCGCGTCGCCGGCCGTTCTCCGCTTCTGCCACCACAGCCGCGTCCAACTGTTGACCCCAGACCATCCGGCGTGC
>JAYVYR010000209.1:0-6587 GCA_043784065.1 Acidimicrobiaceae bacterium | reverse complement strand
CCCGTTGCGCTGCTCCTCGATGAGGATCCAGCGCTCCCGACCGGTATGCCTGGGTATGCGCCGGCCGACCCCCACATCATCGTCCTGTTCGGGGCCACCGGCGACCTGGCCAAGCGGAAGCTGCTCCCCGGCCTGTTCCACCTGTCGCGGGCCGGCATGCTGCCCGACGGTCACATCGTCGCCACTTCCCTCGAACTACTGAACTACTGAACTACGAGGGGTATCACTGGATCGCCCGCCTGGCCTGCGACGAGTTCGCCCGTGGGGAGATCACCGACGAGCACTGGAGTGCGTTTCAGCAGCGAATCGCCTATGTGCCGGGCGAGCATGGAGTGCGGGGGCTTGCCGAGAAGGTGAAGCGTCTGGAGGCGGCATTCGACGTCGAGCCGCGGCGTCTCCACTACCTGAGCATCCCGCCCCAGGCCGCCGACTCGGTGGTGCGGACCCTGGGGGAGGCCGGCCTGACCGACCGGACCCGGATCATCATGGAGAAGCCGTTCGGCACCGGCCTACCCAGCGCCCGCCGCCTCAACGCCCTGGTCGGAGAAGTGTTCGACGACGAACAGGTCTTCCGGATCGACCATTTCCTCGGCAAGGAGGCGGCCCAGAACATTCTGGCCTTCCGGTTTGCCAACGGACGGTTCGAGCCGATCTGGAATCGCCAGCACAGCGATCACATCCAGATCGACGTGCCCGAGACCCTGGGCGTCGAGTCAAGGGCCGCCTTCTACGAGCAGACCGGCGCCTACCGCGACATGGTGGTTACCCGTCTACTCCAGGTGTTGGCCTTCGTGGCCGTGGAGCCCCCCACCGAACTCGAGCCGAGGTCGATCAACGAGGAGAAGAACTGAGATCTTCCGGTCGCTGCGGCCGATCGACCCCCGCAACGTGGTGCGCGCCCAGTACAAGGGGTACGCCCATGCTGAGGGTGTTGCCCCCGAAGTCGATGTTTCCGGCCGGGTCGGGTGTCGGCAGCCAAGGTCCGGACCATCTCACCTTCGACCTTCCAGACGCGTCGAGACTCTCCCTCTCGTTCTAGGGAAACGCCGGGGCCCGGGCATGAAGCTCGACAAGTTGAGTCTCCAATTCGCTCTGCACGAGACCGAAGAGTCCGACAACGTTCTCGAGGCCTACGAACGTTTGACCCATGACTCGATGAGTGGCGATCAGACCCTCTTCACCAATGCCGAGGGAATCGAGCGCCTGTGGGAGGTATCCCAACCCCTGCTCGACGACCCGTCGGAGGTCCAGCTCTACCGGGTCGGGTCATGGGGGCCGCCGGCCTGGTCGAGGCCGGCCCCGACCAGGCCCAGGCGGTGATCTGCGTGGAGTCCGATGAACTGGCCACTCTGGAGATCGCCATGCGGGTGCGTGAGGCCCGCCCTGACGTGCGGCTGGTGGTGCTGTTGGCCAACCCCCCGGTCGGGCGGGCACTCGAGCGGGTCCTCGGGACCGGGATCATCCTGGACCCGGCAGCGTTGGCCGCGCCGTCCTTCGTCGAAGTGTGCCTGCGGCGCCCATGCCATCTGATCGAACTCGGCAGCGGCCAGTTCGCCGTGGCCGAACTGGCCGTCGATGACGACGAAACGGTCGGACGGACCTTTCGCAGCCGGTTCGGGCACCTGGCCCCGATCGCCCCTCCGTCAGTCCCACGCTTGGGGACTCAGCCTGGTTGTGTCGGCGGTGCTGGCCCTGTTGGTTGTGTCCACAGCCGTGATTCGCACGGGGTACGTGGTGCCGGGGTCGCGTAACCACATGAGTCTGCTGGACTCCGCGTACTTCACCGTCGAGACGGTGGCGACCGTCGGGTACGGCGACTTCAACTTTTCCGGGCGGCCGACCTGGTTCGTCGGCTTCGGGATCGTCCTGATCCTGCCCGGGGTCACACTGGTCTCGACCGCCTTCGCCCTGTTCACCAACTTCCTGGTGAGTCGGCGGATCGATGAGTCGCTCGGTCGCCGCAAGGTGCCCGGCATGGCCGGCCACGTGGTGGTGGGCCTCGGATCGGTGGGGATCCGGGTGGTGGAGGGGCTGGTGGCCGAGGGGCGAAAAGTCGTTGTCGTCGAGAGCGACATCGGGAACCGCTACTTCGACCGGGCCCGGGCCCTCGACGTCCCGGTGGTCATCGCGGATGCCACCCAGCGCCAGACCCACGCTTCGGTCAACCTGGGCGAGGCCGCTGCTGTGGCCATTCTCACCAGTGCCGATCTGACCAACATCGAAACCGGCCTGGCCGTTCGGGAGTCATTGGGGGAGCGATGGGCCGTTGTTCCGGTGGTGGTCCGGGTGTTCGACCGCGACCTGGCTCGGACGATGGAGCGTAACTTCGGGTTCCGCCATGTGCGGTCGACGTCGGCTCTGGCCGCCCCATGGTTCGTGGGCGCCGCGTTGGGTCTCGATCTGCTCGAGACGTTCTTCGTGGATCAGCAGCCGTTCCTGGTGGGGCGACTCACCATTGCCTCGGGCGGTGGCCTCCAGGGCTTGTCCATGCGGGACCTGTCGGCCCGGACCCGGGTGGTGGCACTCCGCCGGGCCTCGGAAACCGGGGTTCTCGAGCATCCGCCCCGTCGAGGGACGAGGTTCGAGGTCGGCGACCAGGCTTATCTCCTCGGACCCTGCGACGAACTGCTCGACGTCCTGCGGCGGGACCAACGGCCCTGAGTCGACTGAACGATCCCGGAGTGGAGTGATCCGGCAGATGTGCTCACCGTATCGAACACCGCCGCCCGACGTTCGATGGGAGAAGGAAAATGTCTGGACAGATGTATTCCCGCGGGACGGCGCAATACGGCCGTACCCAAAGGGCGAACAGGGGGAAGCGTGATCCGCAAGCTCGTGACCGTGGGAGTCGCCGTGGCGGCGATGACGTTGAGCCTCGTGGGCCTGGATAGTGCGGCGTCGGCCGCCTCGGCTCCGCTCCTGCTCACACTCAGCCAAGGCCAGGCATTTGCCATGTTGGGCGCATCGTGCGGCGGTATCCAAGAGCACAGCTACGTGACCGGGTTCGACCCGTCGACGGGCTATCCGCTCGCGACGGTCACCCTCTCGACGACGTGCAGCACGGGCGGGCGTGGGAGCCAGCCGCATACCTACACCGGCTCGGCCGACGTGAACTGGGACTTCACCGGTGCGACCGTCTCGGCCACGTCGCCCGGCACCCGCGCGACCCCGCCGTTGCCGTTTTCAGCGACCGACGCCAACGGCAATCAGATCTACAATTCGGGCAACTCGGCCTTCCTCCTGTTGGCACCGGGCTTCGTGCCTGCGCCGCGGGTCACCGGCATCTCGGCCAACGAGGGGCCCACTTCCGGTGGCACAGCGGTGGTGATCACCGGCACGGGCTTCGCCGTGGCCACTGCCGTCAGCTTCGGCGGCGCACCGGCCGCCAGCCTCACCATCACCAGCGACAGCTCGATCACCGCTGTGGTTCCCGTTGCACCCCCCGGAACGGTCGATGTGACCGTGAGATCGGCAGGCGGGACCGATGTGACCGGCAACTTCGACCAGTTCTCCTTTGTGGTGGCTCCGACCATCACCTCACTCAGTCCCACATCGGGGCCCCTGCAGGGCGGAAACGAGGTCGTCATCTTCGGAACCGGCCTGGCCCGTGTGACGTCCGTGACGTTCGGAGGGAACCCGACATTCCCGTCGGCGAAGAGCGACACATCCCTGACGGTGGTAGCCCCGGCGGGTGATGCCGTCGACACCACCTCGGTCACCGTCGCCTCGATCGGCGGGTCCGCCAGCGCCACCTACGCCGATACCGCCCCCGAACTGTGCGGCAGCGGGTGCATCTTCACTAGTCCACCGACTGCCACCGCTGCCACCGGGGTGCCCTCCTCGTTCACTGTGTCGGCCTCCGGTGGGGTGATTCCTTCACTCAAGCTGAAGGGCAAGCTTCCGAGCGGAGTCACCTTCGTCGACAACTTCGACGGTACCGCCACCTTGTCGGGCACGCCGACCAACATCGGCCACAAGCACGCGGCCGATACCTACCGGGACAAGATCAGCGCCACCTTCAGCTTCACGCCACCTGGCGGTGTGACGGTGGCGAAGACGATCACCCAGGTCTTCATGCTCTCGGTCAGCTGAGTCCACCGTCCGGCCCGATGCACGAGGCCGATGGGAACCAGACGTGTGGCACGCCGGGTACCCTTGGGGGTACTCGACCCGGAGGACCACCGTGGAGCTGCCTGAAGACGTCGTCGATGACCTGCGCAAGCGCCTGAAGCGCGCCGGGGGGCAGGTCCAGGCCGTCGAGCGGATGCTGGCGGAAGGCCGTGAGTGTCGGGATGTCGTCACCCAGTTGACCGCCGCCATCAACGCCCTGGAGCAGACCGGATTTCGCTTGTTGGCGGCCGGCCTCACCTACTGCATCGAACATCCGGCGGAGTCGGCCGCCTCGGGCTACACGCTCGACGAGGTGCAGCGGCTCTTCACGAAACTGGCCTGACCAACGATCGGGCCGCACCGGTCCGAGCCGCTTCGGCCGCCCGCCACGTCATGAGTCCGCCGTCGAGATTCCGGGCCTCGAAGCGAAGCTCGTGCAGCAGCTCGGTTGCCGTATGTCCTCGTTGGCCCACCTGGCAGTAGACGAGGAACGGGCCCGCGCCCAGCTGCGGTAGCAGACCGCGCAGATCGTCGAGCGGGGCGCAGATCCCCCCCGGAATCGAACCGGTCTCGAATTCGTCGCGGCTCCGCACGTCGAGCAGTGTCCAACCGGCCTCGACGAGCCCCGCCACCTCGTCAGGTTCCACCACGTCGCACTCGCCCGAAAGGATGTTTTCGGCCATGTAGCCGAGCATGTTGACCGGGTCCTTGGCTGACGAGAACGGCGGGGCATAGGCCAGATCCAGGTCGGCCAGGGCCGGCGCCAAGACGCCGATCGTCATGGCGGTGGCCAGCACGTCGATCCGTTTGTCGACGCCGGATCCTCCCACGGCCTGGGCGCCGAGGATTGTCCCGTCGAGCGGATCGAAGAGCAGCTTGAGCGACATCTGTTCGGCCCCGGGGTAGTAGGTGGCGTGATTCCACGGATGGGAGTGGATGGAGCGGTAGGGGCGCCCAGCGGCCCGGAGGCGTCGCTCATTCCATCCGGTCATGGCCGCCGTGCAGGAGAAGACCTTGACGATGGCCGTACCGGCCGACGGGGCCGGGGGCCGGTGGAGCCCGGCGATGTGATCGGCCGCCCGCCGACCTTGCCGGTTGGCCACGTTGGCCAGGGCGACCAGTGAGGAGCCGCCCCCGACGACGTCGGTCTTCTCCACGGCGTCGCCCACCGCATAGATGTCCGGGTGGCTGGTCAGGCCGCTGCCGTCCACGCCGATGCCGCCGTTCGGTCCGATCTCCAGGCCGGCCAACTCGGCCAGGCGGATATCCGGTCGGATGCCGATCGAGCCCACCACCAGGTCGGCCGGCAGTGAGCGGCCGTCGGCCAGCAGCACCGAAGTCTCGGTCACCTCGGTGACGGCCACACCGGTCTCGACCACGACGCCGTTGGCCAGGAGCTCGGCCTCGACAAGGACAGCCAGCTCAGGGTCGAGGGGGGTGAGCACCTGAGGTGCGGCCTCGACCACCGTCACGGCGATGCCGGCGTGGCGGAGATTCTCGACCGTTTCCAGGCCGATGAATCCGGCGCCGATCACCACGGCGGAGTGTGGCCCCGCCCCTACATCCTCGAAGAGGATTTGGGCGTCCTCGACGGTACGAAGGGGGCGCACCCGGTCGAACCCGGGGATGGGTGCACGGATCGACACGGCGCCGGGGCTCAGGACCAGCTTGTCGAACAGTAGGCGGGACTCGGTGCCGTCGAGGGTGGAGCGGATCGACACGGTCCGGGCAGCGGGGTCGATGGCGACCACCTCGGTGTCGACCCGGACGTCGAGCCGGAAGCGGTCATGGAGACGCTCGGGAGTCTGCAGGAGCAGGTCGTCCTCGTCCCCGATGACTCCCCCGACGAAATAGGGGAGGCCGCAGTTGGCGTACGACACGTGACCAGAACGCTCGATGACGATGATCGTCGCTGCTTCGTCCAGCCGGCGTAGGCGGGTGGCGGCCGACATGCCGCCGGCCACGCCTCCGACGACGATGACCCGCAGGGGAGGCCCCGGCGGGTCGTCAGCGCTTCCCACGCCCTGGATTGCGCGGTCGGACGGTCGGAGTGTCATCGGTCACATCCTGGCGGGTCATGGCTCTGGTGCCCAGTGCCGTATGGCAGGCCGAAAAGAGGAGTTCAGCCCTGGTCAATATACCCCATGGGGTAATTAAGCAAGTACCCGGGGGTGGGTTCTTCGAGTTCGCTTCAGGTGGTCCGACCAGGTTCACATGAGGATGGCCGGCCCATCTGGATCCGAACGCGTGGGTCTTCTACCCTAGGGGGTATGTGTAGGGCTGTGATGTGCAAGCAATGCGGTCGACCGACCTGGAACGGGTGCGGGCTCCATATCGAGCAGGTGCTGGGCGATGTAGCCCCCGACGATCGGTGCGCCTGCGCTCCAGAGGCACCGCGGGCCAAGAAGCGATGGTTCGGTCGCTGAGCTCCGCCCGTCGACGCGGTTCCACCTGTGACCGAGTGCGCGAGAGGTGTC
>JAYVYR010000208.1:0-6643 GCA_043784065.1 Acidimicrobiaceae bacterium | reverse complement strand
GGCACTTCCTACCAGGCGAGGTCGTGTACCGCATGGAGGACCCCTCGGACGCGATCTACTTCGTGAAGACCGGCCTGATCAAAATCTCCAAGTCCATTCGCTTCGCCTGTCCCGATCCGAAGCAGGCTGAAGGTGATGGAACGCCGGGCTCAGCCGAGCTTGCCGCCTGGGTGGCCAACACCTGGGAACTGGCAGGGATCATTGATCCGTCGCCGACCACGAGAAAGCCCGGCCCTGAACCACGATCGATTCGCAGTCCGCCGATCACGAGCCCCATGGTCGTCGATACCTTGTTGACCGGTTGGAAATTGGGACTGAGCACGAACGGGGGGACCGCGGTATCCCACACGAATGCTAGGCGGTGATGCCGCGATACGTCCACCCATGCCGACTGCAAGTGCTGGGTGAAGACCCGGTTCCTGGCGCCGAGCGTGTGGTCCGGCGTCGTCCAGATGTAGTGGATCCCCAGCGCGCAGAGCACGACGGTGGCGACGACCGATGCCGTCGCCCAACCCCGTCGGACTGGCTGCGCAATTCGCGGCGGGTTCACGGCCGGCTCCGGCGAAGCAAGAGGCGCGGTCAGGCGTGACGGAAGGACAGCCAATCCGAGCGCTACGAAGAACAGGAAGAGGAAGTAGCACCAGTAGAGGGAGTTGAACTGGAAGTAGAAGGCCTGTGACGAACGACCGACTGCGGCCACGAAGTCGGCCGCGAGGAAGCTGACCAGGAACAGTGTCCATGCCCGCCACGACTGGCGGTTCACGATGATCGTCACGGCGATCACCCCGAAGAGAAGCGTCTGCCCGAGGACGAGGATGCCCCAGGTCCATGCCCCGGGGCCGAGTGTGATGTAGTTCACGCCCAGCGCTGACGACGTGAGCCCCTTGGTCAGGCCACCGACAATGAATCCGGTCATTTGCGAGATCGTGCCGATCGGTGGTTCCGAATATCTGCCCGGGTGCAGGAATCTCCAACCGAAGCTCGCGACGATCGGCACCAGGTAACCCGCCCACACCCAGGCCCGTGACCGGAATGCCATCCAGACCGCGTGTCGGTCGTGCAGATCGCACTGGTATAGAAGTGTGACCAGCACCAAGGGCAGGAGGACCTCCATGCTGGGGTCGTAGAACAGGGTGCCGACCGCGAAGCTGACGACCGACACCACCAGGTACCGCACACGCCCGGTGAGCCCGTGGCGGATGAGCCCGTCGAGCGCAAGGAGGTCGGCGATCAACGCCGGGAGTCCGTTGATCGCCGGGGTCCACCAGACGAGGGACACGCCCAAGAGGCCCGAGCAGTTGGCGACCGAGGTGAGCAGGATGATACCGGGACGAGCCCCGAATAGCAGCTCGAGAAGCCGGTAGAAGACGACAATGAGCACGCCATACATGGCGAGAGTGAGCACCACGACCGCCCACCGCTCGACCGGCAGCGAGGACGCAAGGAAGGCGTTCACGAAGTTGAAGCCGGGGATGAGGCTGCCGAACACACTGCGGGTCAACCCGTCGACGCTGAACCCCTGGTTGCGCCCCAATGTGAAGAAGAGGTAGTCGTCCTGTTGGAAGCCCGAGGTCACGACGATCCAGCCGACGATCACGACCTGCACGACGCCCACCGCTGCCATCACCGTCCTGACCTGGCGCCGTGACCAGTTGGTCGAGGAGCCGGTGAGACCGGCACCGGCCCCAGATTCGTGCAGCTGGTCCACGGCGGTCATCCGCAGTGCCCCCCACACGCGCGACCTCGTGTCGGGGCACTGCCGCCCCCGGCCGTGCGACTTCGGCACCCGTCGGTCCGCGGGTCGGTGACGACGTCCATCAATTCCCCGGAATACCGAGTGCGTGCCCCAGCACGATGCTGAGGTACTGAGCGTAGGTCGACGTCATGTGATACGGATCTTGATAGACGGCATAGCGACCGATCACATTGGTGCAAACCGACGAGCAGAACCACGGGACCACCCCCTGATACCGGGCGCCGGATGCACTGGCAGCAACCCGCTCGGCGCGGTCGTAGCCCGAGGCGGCCGCTTCGGTGGCCGGCGTTGAGCAGGCCTGGACGTCGTTCATGTGCTGCGCCAAGCAGTTCGACGGGTCGACAGGTCGAAGGGGGATGTCGCCGAGCACCACTTTCTCGACACCAGGCACGGTCACGGCATCGAGCATCTTGTGAAGTCCGGTCTCCCACGCCGGCTCTGTGGCATACGGCGGAACGGACCCGTTGGCTAAAGGCACCTGGTACAGGCTCCTCTGCGTGACGACGACCAGGTTCGGACGTGCACGATTGATCCAACGGACCACTCGATTGTGCCATTGGTCGCACTCGGTGTACGCCGTGCCGGGTCCTCGCAGCCCCGGGGGGACGGTCACCGTGATGAACTCTGCCGGACAAGCCTCCTTGGCCAGAATCACAAGACGCCAGTTTTCACGGAGCGCGATTGCGTCGAATGCCTGGAGCCACATCACGGCGTGCGAGTCGCCGTAGACGACCAGCAGCCCTTTGCCATGCTTGGCGCCAAGCACGCAGACCTCGGAGAACGTCTGCGCGGCGTGGGCAACACAGGACTGGGACTCGTGATATCCGCCGTAGTCCAAGGGCTCAGTTGTGAGGGCAGGTTGGATCGTCCTCGGGACGGTGGTTATCGACCGGGCGGCTTTCACCTGCCGGATCACGCTTGCCTCGTTCGGGGCAGGTACGACAGGCCTTGACCCGTGCGGCGAACCGGCCAGGGTCCAGCTGATAGCCAATGTCAGGGTGAGCACCGTGGCGACTATGGTAACCATCCCTGCCACGACCGTGGCCCGCGCTGGGCGCCGGAGGTGTCGGAGGGGGTTCTCGACGAACCGGTAGGTGACCGCCGTGAGCGCGAGTGCGACTCCCACCAGAACGGCACTCTCTCCGGCCGGGAGCGTCGACTTGCCGGCATGCTCGGCGACGAGGGTGAGAATCGGCCAGTGCCAGAGGTACAGCCCGTACGACCTCTTTCCGAGCCACTGCAACGGGCGGAGCCCGAGCAGCGACTCAGCACCTGCCCGTGGGACCGGAACACCGCCGGCGATGACAAGGACCGTACCGACGACAGGTATGGCGACCAACGCTCCCGGGTAGGACGTATTCGTGGTGAAAATGAACGCTGCGCCCGCTATCCCGCCGAGTCCTGCCCACGTCAGGACACCGGCGATCCGGACGGGTACTCGCTCGAGCAGCGGCGTCGCAAGGGCCACCATCGCCCCGAGCGCCAGCTCCCACGCACGGGTGAAGGGTGAGAAGTACGATTGGGTCGGAGCCGATGCCGTCTGGACGACCGACAGCCAGTACGACGCAGCGACCACGACTCCCAGGACCACGAGGAGGCGCGCCTGGAGTGACAGCCGCCCCTTCAACTTCGCCACAATGAGGAAGAGGGTCGGGAACACGAGGTAGAACTGCTCCTCGACGGACAGGGACCAGTAGTTCTGCAGTGGTGAAGGCGGTCGGGACGCCGTGAGGTAGTTCGTACCGATCGACTCGAAGTGGAAGTTGGAGAGGAAGACCGCCGCCCAGCGCCCGTCATCCGCGACACTGTTTCCGCTGACAGTTCCAAGCAGGACGTAGGCGCCGACCACCGTCGCCAGAAGGGTCAGCGTCGCCGCCGGCAGGATCCTCCGACTCCGGCGGGCGTAGAAGTTGAGGATCGAAGTCTTCCCGGTGGCCGAACGCTCCCGGAGCAGAACACCGGTGATCACGAATCCCGAGATGACGAAGAACACGTCGACACCGATGTAGCCGCCGCTGACCCCCAGGATCCCCGCGTGGTAGCCGACGACCAGGCCCACGGCAACCGCTCGTAGTCCTTCGACGTCGGGCCTGAAGCGCCGATCTCCTGGTGCGGTACCGGACTCGTCACCGCTGGCAAGCAACCGCTCATCCACTGCTTGCACGACAACTCCCCCCGGACTCGACTCCACGCGGCCCCATGCGGTGCTGCGCTGGGCCCAATCATGCCACCCACCCCAACGACCCGTGGCCGTGGAGGTCGTTCCGGTCGGCGAGACATCCAGCAAGTACCCGCCGCGTTGGGCCCGAACCGCGAGTTGTGTCGTATCCTGGCGGCATGTCGGTTCCGGGGGGGCAGCTACACACGCCCGAGGTGGCGGCGAAAGCGCTCGCGTTCTACTTGCCGCAGTACCATCCCATCCCCGAGAACGACGCCTGGTGGGGCCCGGGCTTCACCGAGTGGCTCAACGTGACCAAGGCTCGACCGTTGTTTCCCGGTCACTACCAACCCCATGTACCCGGCGAGCTCGGGTACTACGACCTGCGTGTGCCCGAGGTGCGGGAGGCGCAGGCGGAGCTCGCCCGCGACCATGGGATCAGCGGCTTCGTCTACTACCACTACTGGTTCAAAGGAAAGCGTCTGCTCGAACGGCCGTTCAACGAAGTCTTGGCCTCGGGCAGCCCGGACTTCCCCTTCGCTCTCTGCTGGGCCAACGAGGAGTGGACCCGGAATTGGGACGGACAAAGCGGTCGGGTCCTCATGCCCCAGGCCTACAGCGACGACGACGACATCGCCCATGTGCGTTGGCTCGCCACCGCCTTCTCCGATCCCCGGTACATCACCATCGACGGGAAGCCGCTGTTCCTGGTCTACCGACCGAAGTTCCTTCCCGAACCGCGACGGACCACCGAGCGGTGGCGTGCCGAGGCCCAGAAACTCGGGTTTCCGGACCTCTACCTGGTGTGGGTCGAGGGCTGGGGCGCGCCCGACGGTGGGCCGGAGGCATTCGGATTCGACGCAACTGTCGGATTCATGCCCCACCACCAGGAGCGCCTATTCACACCGCTCGAGAGCGTGCGCGGCCACCGTGTCCTCGACTATGCCGCGGCGGCGGACGCCCATCTCGCCCAGCCCGAGCCGTCGTGGCGGCGCTTTCCCTCGGTCATGGTCGGCTGGGACAACACGGCCCGCCGTCCCCGTGGCGCCACGATCTTCGATGGAGCGACACCCGAGGCCTATGGGCACTGGTTGGAGCGGACGGTGGCCTCGATCGCAGAGGTCCGTGAGGAGGAGCGCCTGCTGTTCGTCCTCGCCTGGAACGAATGGGCGGAGGGGAACCATCTCGAGCCGGACCAGCACTACGGGCGGGCATTCCTCGAGACGACGAGAGCCGTGCTCCTCCCCGGATCGGCCGAGGACACCTCGGCCGACCTCGGGTCCACCCTCGGGGACGGCGCGGTCCACCGTGATGCGTCGTCGTTCAATGGCACCGCCAGCATGTGCGCGAGATTGCTGGATGAGCTCGCTCTCGACGAGCATCGGGCGATCGTGGATCTAGGGTCCGCTCCTAGTCTCCTCGGTGATTCACTGAACGTCCTGGGACGTCCCTGGAAACCGGTGAGCCTCCCCATCGGCACACTGGCCGGGGCGCGGGACCCGGGAGAGCGAATTGGGGAGATCGTCGATTCCCTCGACGGACTCGGCGACGTGGGAGCGCTCGTATTGCTCGACCATCTCCATCGGATTGCCGAGCCCCAGCAGCTCCTCGCCTCGCTATCCGCTTGGGCGCTCGATCACGACAGTCCCACGCTCGTGGTCTCCGTTCCCAACGTCGCCCATTTCGACCGAGGGCTTGGCCTGCTGTGCGGAGCCTGGCACGACCCCGAGTCCTCAACACGCGAAGCCTCGAGCCTCCACCAGTTCACCCACGACACGCTCCGGCTGCTCCTCGAGCGTTGCGGCTGGTGCGTCGTCGCGGGCAATGACCAGGAAGACGTCCGTTCGGACGCGTTCGACCAGGATCTCGAAGACAGCATCCCCGAGGAGATGATCGGTGCTCTCCGCGTCCTGGCGGAGACGTACAACCCGCAGTGGGCCATACGCGAGTTCATCTGGGCGCTGGAGCCGGTTCCCGTGATCGTGGCTCCGCTGACACTGTCCGATGCAGTGGCGCCCCAGTCGGAGGACGTCCGGGCGCTACCGGACGATCGCCGCCACCCGGTCTACGACTACCTGGCGTCCGTGGGCCTCGTTGCGAGTGAGACCAATCGCCGGGCTGTCAACCTGCAGCGAATGCGGCCTCGATGGAAGGTCGCTCTCCACCGGTCGATCCGGGCGACCCCCGCACGTGCAGCCATGTACGAACGCTTGCGTAAGTGGCCCCTCTGATATGGGCGGGGCAGATTCCGCCGCCACGGGCGCGGGAGCGTGGCTCCTGGTAATCGGGATGCATCGGAGTGGTACGTCCGCGATGACCGGTGCACTGGTCGGTCTGGGATTCGGACCACCTCGACCCGATGACCGGATGGACTGGCCCGAGAGCAATCCCGAACACTGGGAGAGCTTCTCGCTCACCGTTCACGACGATGCGGTCCTGAAACGGCTCGGTGCGAGTTGGGACGCCCCGCCGGAGCCGTCGACCCTGACCTCGGACGAGTTCGAACGTGACCTTGAGGGGGAGGGTGATCCCGCCAGTCTCCTGAACGCTTCATTCGACGGCCCCGGGCCGTGGGTCTGGAAGGACCCGAGGACGTGCCTCCTCCTCCCCTACTGGAAGCCGCGGCTGAGTGCCCCACTGGCAGCGGTACTGGTATGGCGCGAGCCACAGGCCGTCGCAACGTCGCTCCATCGGCGCGACGGCATGGATCTGGTCGTGGGCGTGGCTCT
>JAYVYR010000207.1:0-3000 GCA_043784065.1 Acidimicrobiaceae bacterium | reverse complement strand
TCAGATTGAACACGGCTTCCGGACCGGTCGCCACGTAGGCGCACAGTTCCCAATTTTCCGAGCCGGATCTGCTGGTCCATCCACCGGACGGAGTGGCTTCAGGGAACTGGTCGGTTGTGGTCTCGGCATACTCATGGCTGGCCGCCTCGGTTGCTCCATCGAGTAACCCGGGCGAGTTCACAGTTCCTGCACCACATCCGGCACCGGCATCCGGCATCCCGCATCCGGCACCGGCATCCGGCACGTAGGGGATGTTGGTGAAAGCAACGATCGGGCCGGACACCGGTCCGCCCCCTGAGATCGAAGGGTCATGGGTGTCGTCGTGATACTCGCATCAGCCGGTGCTCCCACTCGACCACCCATCGGGATTGGTGCCCGTAGGTGACACGACCACGTACTGCGAATTGCGATTGGACGCCTGGTCGGTATTGGCGAAGTGGACGGCGGCCGACTCGGCTTCCGTAGCCGGTTGATGGCCGGTCAGACCAGCCACCTCCTGGGCCGTCGCCGATACCGAATTGTGGTACCCGATGCCGGACAGGACGCCACCGGTCGGGCGGGGGGCCTGAACATCACCCTGAGTGCACACCGTTGCGCCCACGGGAGTGCCGTCGCAGTATTGAGTCATTGACCCCGCTCCATGTCTCGCCACCGGTGCCCAGACCGGCGAACAGGGTTTAGAGAGAAGGAGTCATGGCCTTCGGATCGCCGGTGAAGACTTGCTGTCCACCGCTGGTCGACTCCGGTCCCCACCGGCTGCCCATGAATACAAGGTAGAGCTTCGGCTGGCCGATGGTCACACCTGCTGCGTTGAGGCCGCCTGCGGTCAGTCCGCCCCCGCAATGGAGGAGTTTGCTCGTCGAGGCACGCGCCGCCTGGGCTGCCGCACCGGGGACGACCGGGGCGCGAACCCGAGGACCCGCACCCCGGCAACGGCTCGGGTCTTGCGGGGTACGGCACCGTGGCGGTAACCGTGGTGGTTGGCGGTATGCACGGCCAGCACCTCCGACGGTGTGATCAAGGTCGCCCGAGCGGCGGCAGCGGGGCCGGCCTGCGCGGCCGGTGTAGCCACGGAGATGATGCCCACCAGGGCGACGCACACGGGTGCAAGGTGGCGACGGGCTCGCATTGCGGACACGAACGGACGATGGAAACAAGACATGTGAACCTCCGGTTCGGTGTTGAACCCGGATACGCCTAGATCCGGACACCGGCCCGAGCAACCAAGGTGCACGCAACGCTGTGCGGTCGAGCTCCGGACGGTTCTGTCGTTTCGGGCTATCAGGGCCAGTGCCGGTTGGGAAGGTAGGTTTGCCAGTCAGCCGAACAACAGGCCGTAATTTGCGCCCCGGCGAAGGTGATGGCCTCCGTCGACAGCCAGGGCCTCCCCGGTGATCCAACCCGATTCCGGGCCGCTCAGGAACCGGACGGCTGAGGCGATGTCCTCGACGGTACCGACGCGGCTGACGGGCATCTCGGCCAGATAATCGTCGAGCAGCGCTCCACCGGCGGTAATGAACGACATCAACTCATCGTCCACGATTCCGGGCTGGACGGTGTTTACCCGGACCCCGGTGGCGCCCAACTCCTCGGCGGCGTACTTGCACAGCATGTCGATACCGGCCTTGGCCGACCCATAGGCCCACAGGAAACGGTGGGGGAAGTGGCCCGCACCTGACGACATCCCGATGATCGAGCCCCCGGGTGCCTCGCCTCCATCGACTCCCTCACCCGTTCCGGCAGCCATCAGCGGTGCACCGTGCTTGATGCACAGGAAGGTGCCGACCAGATTCAGATCGATGGTGGCCCGCACCCCTGCAACGTCGGCTTCGGCCATGGGGCCCATGGAGAACGATCCGCCGGCATTGGCGAAGAGGATGTCGAGGTGTCCGCGGGGTGACGCCGCTTCGACCACCGCCGCCGCAATCTGCTCCTCCACCGTGACGTCGGCCACCACGTAGCGGGCTGAGCCCGCCGGTCCGCCGACCGCTCCGGCATCGGCCGCCACCTCTTGGAGAGCGGCCACCGCATCGGCCAACTTTGACTCGGTGCGCCCACAGATGGTCACATGAGCCCCGTCGCGCACCAGTCGGGTGGCCGTGCCGAGACCGATGCCGCTGCCCCCGCCGGTCACCAGCGCGTTGTAGCCGGAAATGCCGCTTGCGTTCGAGGTGCCTTCGGTCACTGGTGGTCTCCCTCTGTTGGGTTTCGGTGGCGCTCGTCGGCGATGTGCCGGCACGGCAGCCCGAATGGTCACCGCTCGTGGTTCCGAGGCAGCATGTTACCGATGGTGTAGCGCGGCTAGCTCCGAAGGGGGTCGGGCGCGCCGACCGGCTGGGACCGTGAACCGGAAAGCCAGCGGTACATCGTGCCGCCGGGGCACATCGGACTACACAGGAGCCGCCCATTGAGGATCCGGCCATTCAACCTCGCCGGCCTGTTCGAACTCATGGCCGACACCGTGCCTGACCGCCTGGCCCTGGTGGCCGGCACCACTCGTTTCACCTACGCCGAGCTCGATACCAGGGCCAACCACCTCGCCCACCACTTGATCGAGGCCGGAGTTGCACCCGGGGCCCACGTCGGGATCCTGGCCCGTAACCGGGCAGCGCAGGTCGAGGCGATGATCGGCTGCTACCCATGCCGCACCGCACCGGTCGGATCCCTCTCGGCGACCACAAGGACGAGGCAAAAACGGCGACCACCTTTACAACGGAAGCAAACGGCGTCCGGTGGTCGGTGCCCGGCGACTTGGCCTCCCATTGCACTCGACGGGGTCATCACGGTGCACGGCAGGGGGTCGGCATCAATCAATTCCGGAGGCGAGAAGATAGTTCCCGAGGAGGTCGAGGCGCCCGTCAAGGCCTACTCGGACGTGTAGGACGCGATCGTGGTCGGCCTACCGGACGGGCGATTTGGCGAACGGGTGGCCAGCGTCGTCCGACTGCGAGACGGCTCTCCCGAGCTCGCCCTCGACACCCTCGTGGCCCATCGCTGCGA
>JAYVYR010000206.1:0-2776 GCA_043784065.1 Acidimicrobiaceae bacterium | reverse complement strand
ATCGCGCTGCTGCGCGAGCTGGGGGTGGCAGCGCGGCCGGTGCTGGTCAGCACGACAATGGGCGATTCGGTTGCGGTGACGCTGCCATCGATGGGAGCGGTCGACCATTTCATAGACGCGGGTGACCTGCTCGGCCGCGAGGCGGGGCTTCAACCGCTGCCACAAGCGCAGCGTGATGTCGGTGCCCATGCTCAACTTCCGGCCGACGTGTCCCAAGACGACCTCGACGCCACCATCGCCCGGTTCAACGCCGACCGGGCCATTCATGCGTATTTGGTGCAGCTGCCTCTGCCTTCCGGGTTGGACGAGGAACGGACCCTCTTGGCGGTCGACGCGGAAAAGGACGTGGACGGGCTCCACCCCGTCAACCTTGGCCGCCTGGTGATGGGAGCGAACGGGCCGTTGCCGTGCACTCCGGCCGGCATCGTGGAGCTGCTCCATGCCAACGACGTGCCCGTCGAGGGCAAGCATGTTGTCGTCATCGGACGCGGGTTGACCATCGGCCGCCCGCTGGCCCTGCTGTTGGCCATGAAACGTGTGGGGTGCAACGCAGCGGTAACGGTTGTCCATACGGGTGTCGAGGACATGGCCGGTCTCGTGCGTCAGGGCGACGTAGTGGTGGCGGCCGCTGGTCGGGCCGGACTGGTGACTGCCGACATGATCAAGCCGGGAGCCGCTGTGGTGGGCGCCGGTACCTCGTGGGAAGGGAAGAAACTCTTGTCTGATGTCCATGAAGGAGTGGCCGAAGTTGCCGGGTGGATCACCCCGCGCATCGGCGGGGTGGGCCCCATGACCCGGGCCATGCTGTTGCGCAATGCGGTGCGGGCTGCCGAGCGTGCGTCATGAGTGACGTGACCCGCAATGCCTTGGGGCAGGAGACCGACCAGCGCCCCTGGGGCAGCTACACAGTTCTCGACGACGGGGCCACGTTCAAGGTGAAGCGCATCGAAGTGTTGCCTGGTAAGCGCCTCAGCTATCAGCGTCACGCCCGCCGTTCCGAACACTGGTTCATCGTGCACGGCACGGCGATTGTCACCCTCGACGGCGAACGCCGCGAGGTGTCGTCGGGCGACGCGGTAGATATCCCTGTCGGCACGGACCACCGCATCGAGAACGCCTCGCACGCGCCAGTCCACTTCGTCGAAGTCCAGCACGGCAGCTACTTCGGCGAGGACGACATCGTGCGACTCGAGGACGACTACGGAAGGACCGGCACATGATGCGAATGTCGACGGCCCGTCTGGCTCAGCTGGTAGGAACCTTCGTGCTCGTCGGCGGTCTGGGCCTGGCCGGCCATGCGGCCACAGCCGATGCCGCGTCGTTGACGCCGACAACCGCAGTCCTGTTGGCCACGACCACGACCACGAGCGTGCCGGACACCACAACCTCCACGGCGGTCCCGACCACCACGACGGTACCTCCGACAACGACGACGTCGACATCCACCTCGACGACGACCACGACCTCGACGACGATCGCACCTACGACCACCTCGACGACGGTGCCGACCACCACGACGGGCTCCAAGACGCGGTGGGGCCTCATCGGCCTGATCGCCGTATTGGTGGCCCTGATCGGTCTGGTCATCCTGCTGATGGTCTCAAGGAACAAGAAGTCAGCCCTCGATGCCTGGCGCCGCCGGACACTGCCGGCGCTGAGCGACGCCAGACTCGCCCGCGAGGCCCTGTTGTCACCGACAGCCGTGTCCGACGATGCCGAACTGCGCTCCGCTGTGGCCGTTCAGGTCGAGCGAGCGTCAGTCGCACTCGACCAGGCGGGGTCCGGCGCCCCGGACCCGGCTGCGGGCGGATCTGCCACTACGGCGGCGGGTTCTCTTCGAGGCCTGGCCTTCGCCATCGAGGCTGACCGGCTGCTGCGTCACGGGGCTGGTGCACCTACCGGGGTGCAGTTGGCCCAGGCCGATCAGGCCCGGCGCGATCGGGACACCGAACTCCAGGGTGCACTGTCCCGCCTGCAGGTCCACGTTGCCCCTCCCGACCCCAACGGCTGAAGCGACCATTGACTTCCGCCCGCCCATGGCTGGAGTCAACCCCTGGTCCGTGGCGGGAACCCGGAAGTAGGCTGATCCGACCATGACCCGCATCGCTGACCTGCTCAACAAGGGCAAGACGTACTCGTTCGAGTTCTTCCCGCCGAAGAACGACGACGAGCAAGCCACGCTGGTCACGACGCTGCGCGAGCTCGAGCCGCTCCATCCATCGTTCGTGTCGGTCACCTATCGTGGCGGGGCCGAATCGCGCAAGCGCACGGTCGATCTGGTTACGGGCATGCTGCGGACCACCAACCTGGTCCCCATGGCCCACCTGATCTGTGTAGCCCACACCCGTCTCGAGTTGGCCGAGATCCTGCTCGATCTGCGCAAGTCCGGCGTGGAGAACCTGATGGCTCTGGGCGGCGACCCGCCGAGCGACCCTGATGCCGGGGTGGGCGAGCTGGCCCATGCTGCGGAGCTGGTCGAGCTGGCCCGGGCCATTGGCGGATTCTCCATCGGGGTTGCCGCCCAGCCCACGGGGCACCCGCTCTCGACCGACCTGGCCGCCGACCGCGACCACCTGGCGGCCAAGCTGGCCGTGGCTGATTTCGGCGTTACCCAGTTCTTCTTCGAAGCCCACGAGTACGTCTCACTGGTGGCCGACCTGTCCGAGCGAGGTGTGACTACACCGGTGCTGCCAGGCATCATGCCGGTCACCAACCTGAACTCAGTTCCCCGGATGGCGGCTATGGGCGCCGCGGTGCCCGCCTGGATGGTCGATCG
>JAYVYR010000205.1:0-9868 GCA_043784065.1 Acidimicrobiaceae bacterium | reverse complement strand
AAGCGGATCCGCGACGACGAGTACCGCCGTCCGCCTCGTGACCTCTACACCTACGTTCCCGACTATGCCTCGACGTTGACCGACTGAGGCGAATGCCGGCGCGGTCGGGAGTACGACCCGAAGGCCGATGTCATGAACCGGGCCCGGGTGGTATCAGATCTAGTGCCACCCGTCGACGAGTGCGCATTCCAGGTTCCTGGACGCCCTGTCTGATTCCTGGAGTGCTGATTCCTCAAGTGCCGGTCAGCGCTCGACGCTCGCTCAGCCAGGCATCCGGCGCCACACGGCCCTCGGAAGATGACGCATGCCGGCGAACACCCAGCGCAGGATCGGCGGGGCGTAGACCACCTCGGCCCCCGACACGATGCCCGCGACCACGGCCTTCGCCACCGCCTCGGGCGTGGTCGAGAACGGGGCGGGGTCCATGCCCTCGGTCATACGGCCCACTACGAATCCGGGCCGCACGATGGTGACGGACACCCCGCTGCCGACCAGTGAGTCGCCGAGTCCTTGGGCGAAGGCGTCCAGCCCGGATTTAGTGGACCCGTAGATGAAGTTGGTCTTCCGGGCCCGCTCGCCGGCCACCGAAGAGATGACCACCAGACGCCCGTGGCCCTGGACCCGCATCCGGGTGGCAGCGGCCAGCAGCGAGCTGGCCAGCCCTGTGAAGTTGGTGGTGATCAGCTCAGCCGCGGCCTCTGGGTCGGTCTCCAACTCGGCCTGGTCACCGAGGGCGCCGGCCGCAGCCAGCACTACGTCGATGTCGCCGAACCGGTCGAACACCGCGTCGATGACGGTCGCGACTCGGGCCAGGTCGGTGGTGTCGTAGGCCACGATCTCGACCGTGTCGGCACCGGCGGCGAGGGCTGCCTCGGCCGCCTCCTCGAGACGCTCACTCGCTCGTCCGGCCAGCACCACCGTACGGCACCGGCCGGGGACGAGTCCGGCCACGATGGCCTGGGCGATCTCGGATGCTCCTCCGAGCACGAGCAAAGACTGGGGTCGCCCTGTGGCGTCGATCATGATCTGGTCCGTCCTTCGTCGTTCGGGTTGATGAGCGTGATGAAGCGAGATTCAGAAGCGTGCGCGGGGTTCGGCATCCGAGCAGAGCCCGAGTCGGCGTCCGAGGTCGGACCGCAGGACCCCGTCCGGGTCCACCTTCCGCCTGACCTCCAGGAACCGGTCGACACCGGAATACATGGCCCGGAACGTTTCGGGGGCCAGGCGCGAGTCCTTGGCCAGGTAGACCCGCCCTCCGGCTTCCAGGACGAGTTCGTCAAGGTCGTCCAGCAGCCGCTCGAGCTCGCCGCTTCCTACCGGCAGGTCAAGGGCCAGGGTCCACCCGGGTATCGGGAACGAGAGTGGCCCCGGATTGCCTGGGCCGAAGCGTTTCAGCACAGCCAAGAACGAGGCCAACTTGACATCAGTCAGGCGCTCGATGGCCTTGCGCACGGTCTCGCCCGCCGCGTCGGGCACCACGAACTGGTATTGCAGGAAGCCGCGGCCGCCATAGAGGCGGTTCCACTCACCCACCCCGTCGAGGGGATGGAAGAAACTGGTCATGTGATGGGCTCTGCCCAGTTGCGGACGTTTGGGCGCCTTGCGGAACCAGAACTCGTTGAAGGCCCCGACCGTCAGCGGGTTCAGCAGGCCACTCGGGGGGGTGAGTGGGACCCTGGCCAATTGGCGGGGTACGAAAGCCCGGGCCTTGTCGGGGTTGCCGGCCAGGCGGGCGGGGAGGTCAGCGAGGCGTGCGTGGTCGCCCCGGGTGAGCACCGAGCGCCCGAGCCGACTGCCCGTCGACTGGCAGTCGATCCAGGCCACCGAGTAGCGGTACCCGTCGTCGCCGGTCAGCATCTTCTCCATGACGTCGTCGAGGTCGACCGCCCGCTCGGTGTCGACCATCATGTAACTGGACTCGATCGGAATCATCTGCAAGGTGGCGTCGGTGACGACGCCGGTCAGGCCCATACCGCCGGCCGTGGCCCAGAAGAGGTCAGGATCCGAGTCGGGGGTGACGGTGTGGGTCCCGGTGGGCGTGACCAAGGTCATCGAGGTCACGTGGGAGCAGAAGCTGCCGTCGACGTGGTGGTTCTTGCCGTGGATGTCGGCGGCAATGGCTCCGCCTACGGTCACGTGGCGGGTACCCGGGGTGACGGGAACGAACCATCCGAGGGGCACGAACCGCTCCATCAGGGTCTGCAGGCTGATGCCCGCCCCGACAGTTATCCGACCCGACTCGAGGTCGATCGAGTGCACTGCATCGAGGTAAATGGCATCGAGCACCGTGCCACCGGCGTTCTGGGCAGCATCGCCGTAGCTCCGGCCCAGGCCACGGGGGATCAGACCCCGCCGGTTCCCGCCGAGGGCGGCGGCCGACACCGAGGCGGCCATGGCCTCCTCCACGATGGCCGGGTGGACGGCATGAACCACGTCGGACGCTGTCGGGGCGGTGCGGCCCCATCCGGTCAGCAGCTCACGTCGAGACGTGACGGGTCTCATCCGGCGTACGCCCCGATGGCGAACAGGGCCACCCAGACGGCTCCGTAGATCTGCAGCCGGTGATCCTCCAGTGCCAGCTCTTCGGGAGCGGCGCCAGCACCGGAGTCGAGGAGACGGAGCACATGGAGCAGGGCGATGACGAAGGGGACGATGGTGAGTTGGAACCAGACCGGGGCGTGGCCGGGGTGCACCTGGCTGGCCCGTTCGAAGGCCCACAGGCAGTAGGCGCTGACCGTCACCGCGGCCGACAGGGTGCGCACCGTCCTCAGAAACGACGGGGTGTAGAGGCTGAGCGTCTGCCTGATGGCGGCGTCGTCGGTGTCCTCTTCGGCCAAGAGCTGCTGCTCTCCCGATCGCTTGCCGGTGACGACGAGTAGGGATCCGAAGGACACCACGATGAGAAACCAATTCGACAAGGGCACCGAGGTGGCCACGCCGCCGGCCACGGCGCGCAGGATGAAGCCCGCGCTGACACAGGCCAGGTCGAGGATGGGCTCGTTCTTGAGACCCGCCGAGTAGGCCAGCTGGATGGCCACGTAGGCACCCATGACCACGCTCAGATGCCATCCGGCCAACAGTGCCCCCAGCCCGATGGATGCGCCCATGAGCAAGATGCCGAGGGCGAGCGCCAGGGGTACGGGGACCACGCCGGCGGCAACTGGACGAGTGCACTTTGTCGGATGGCGGCGGTCGGCTCCGGCGTCACGGGCGTCGTTCAGGTAGTAGGTCCCGGTGGCGGCGATACAGAAGATGCCGAACGCGGCAGCCGCGTGCCACAGAACGGTGCTGTGGAGCAGCACGCCCGCGGCGCCCGGGGCCACGAACACCAAGAAGTTCTTGATCCACTGCCGGGGACGGGCCAGGCGGATCAGTCCGTGTCCGATCGACTCCGGCTTGGCGGCCGGCGCTATGGCCTCTTCGTCGGGTTTGTCCACAGCCTCGGCCGGAGTCGTCAACGGTTCCTCATGGATGGTCGGTCATGCGCTCTGGATGGCACCGCCCGGAGGTACCGGATCGGTGGAGGGGCACTACCAGGCTAGGGCCTGGCCGGCACCAAGGGGGACGATACGGGGGAAGAAGGTGGGCACGCGGCAGCAGGCGATGGAGCCCCTCGTGTCGATGCCCTCACTCTCGGATGGGCCTGACGGTCCGTCAGCGCCTAGTATCTGCCGCCGTGAAGCGCCCGTATCGAGTGGTAGTCGCCAAACCCGGCCTGGACGGGCACGATCGCGGTGCCAAAGTGATCGCCCGGGCCCTGCGCGACGCAGGGTTCGAGGTCATCTATACCGGGCTCCACCAGACGGCTGATCAAGTCGTCCAGGCGGTCATCCAAGAGGATGCCGACGCCCTCGGTCTGTCTCTGCTGTCGGGGGCTCACCTGACCCTCGTCCCACGGGTGATCGACGGCCTGAAGGAGCAGGGGAGGGACGACGTCCTCGTCCTGGTCGGTGGGATCATCCCCGAAGGCGACATTCCGGTGCTCAAGGAGATGGGCGTAGCCGAGGTCTTCACTCCCGGGGCGCCGCTCCCGGCAATTGGCACGTGGCTGGGCGAGGCCCTCGACGAACGGGAGACCGGCGAAGAAGCCTGACCCCACCCGGCACCGCGGGACGCCCACCGAGGGCGTGCGGCATGTTGCCGACGCACCCTCCGACCCCAACCCCGACCCCGACCCAGAGCGCCGGCGCACGCCATGCCCCTGGCCTGGTGGTAGCGGGTGGCCAGCTAGCAACACAGGACCAGCAGTCGCACCCAGAGGCATCACGAACCAGCCGTCAAGGCAGAGAGGAACTGATCCGGTGGATCTCTTCGAATACCAGGGGAAGCAGTACTTCGCCCGGTTCGGCATCCCCATCTCCAAGGGAGGGGTGGCCGATACCGTTGACCAGGCCGTGGCCCAGGCGGAGGATTCGGGCTATCCGGTAGTCGTCAAGGCCCAGGTGAAGGTAGGCGGCCGCGGCAAGGCCGGCGGCGTCAAGCTCGCCAACGATGTCGATGAGGTCCGGCTGCACGCCGGCAACATCCTCGGCCTCGACATCAAGGGCCACGTGGTCAAGCGGCTGTGGGTCGAGCACGCCTCGGACATCGCCAAGGAGTACTACGCCAGCTTCACCCTCGACCGCAGCGCCAAGAAGCATTTAGGCATGTTGTCCGCTGAGGGCGGTGTGGAGATCGAAGAGGTGGCCGTCACCAACCCCGACGCCATCGCCATCATCAATATCGACCCGGTCGACGGACTCAGCATTGCCGCCGCCGCCGAGTGGGTCGACCGGGCCAATCTGGACGAAGAGGCCCGCCAGCAGGCCGCCGAGCTGCTGGTCAAGCTCTACGCCTGCTACACCGAGGGCGACTGCGACCTGGCCGAAATCAATCCATTGATCCTCACCCCCGAGGGCCGTGTCCACGCCCTCGACGCCAAAGTCACCTTGGACGACAATGCCGCCTACCGGCATCCCGAGTGGGAGGAATTCGCCGGCAGCGACGTCGAGGACGAACGGGAGACACGGGCCAAGGAGCGTGGTCTCAACTACATCGGCCTGTCGGGCTCGGTGGGGATCATCGCCAACGGAGCCGGCTTGGCCATGAGCACGCTCGACGTGGTCAACCAGTGCGGGGGCTCTGCTGCCAATTTTCTCGATATCGGCGGCGGTGCCAACGCCGATGTCATGGCGGCAGCACTCGAGGTCATCAATTCCGACCCGGCGGTGAAGTCGATCTTCGTCAATATCTTCGGCGGCATCACCCGCGTCGATGAGGTGGCGAAGGGCGTCCTCGAGGCTCTGGAGCGGGTGGAGATCAACTCGCCGATCGTCCTGCGCCTCGACGGTACCAACGCCGTGGCCGGTCGGGAGATCCTTGCTGCCCACCTGTCGGATCGCCTGGTCGCCGAGCCGACCATGCTCGAAGCCGCCCGCCGGGCGGTCGCACTTGCTGGAGGCCAGTCATGAGTATCTTCGTCGATCAGAACACCAAGGTCGTGGTGCAGGGCATCAGCCCCACCAGCCAGGGCCTCTACCACGGCCTGCGCAACCGGGCCTACGGCACCCAGGTGGTAGCCGGCACCAACCCGAACCGCGGGGGCGAAGAGGTCGAGGGCATTCCGGTATTTGCCACCGTGGCTGAGGCCGTCGAGGCGACCGGCGCCAACGCCTCCTTCATCTCGGTGCCGCCGAAATTCGCGGCCGACGCCATCGTGGAGGCGGCCGCCGCCGGCGTGCCGTTCGTGGTCTGCATCACCGAGGGGATCCCGGCTCAGGACGAGGCTCTGGCCTTCAACCGATTGATCCGCGACTTCCCGGGTACCCGCCTACTGGGCCCCAACTGCCCTGGCATCATCTCGCCCGGCAAGTGCAACATCGGGATCACCTCGGGCGACATTGCCATGGCCGGCGGCCCCGTCGGCATCGTGAGTCGCTCGGGCACCTTGACTTACCAGGCGCTCCACGAGCTCAGTCAGCAGGGCGTCGGCCAGACCACCTGCGTGGGCATCGGCGGCGACCCGGTTCCCGGGACCAGCTTCATCGACTGCCTGGCCGCATTCGAGGCCGATCCCGATACCCGGGCGATCATGATGATCGGCGAGATCGGCGGGTCTGCCGAAGAGGAAGCCGCCGAGTTCATCGCTTCGTCAGTCACCAAGCCGGTCGTCTCCTACGTCGCCGGGGTCACCGCCCCTGCCGGACGCAAAATGGGCCATGCCGGCGCAATCATCTCCGGGTCCAAGGGGACGGCGCAGGCCAAGATGGATGCTCTGGCCGAGGCCGGCGTCACCGTCGCCCTCAATCCGACCGAGGCCGGCGAGGCCATGGTCGACGTCGTCCGGAACCTGGGCTGAACATCTCGCTGGACCCACCCCATCCACCAACGGGCGTCCCGTCGGCCGACGCGCAAATTGGGCGCCCGGTGGGTGCGGTGGTACTCGACCTGGACGGACTGCTTCTCGACTCGGAGCCGTTCTGGCGTCGTGCCGAAATCGAAGTGTTTGCCTCGGTGGGCCTGGCTCTGACGGAGACCGACGTCCGCCAGACCATGGGCCTGCGTATCGATGATGCCGTGCGCCACTGGTGGGATCGCCAACCGTGGGAAGGGATGGCGCCGGTCGATGTCGAACGGGCCGTCACCTCCCGGGTAGCCGAATTGATCGAGGCGGAAGGCGAGCCCATGCCGGGCGCGTTGGCCGTAGTCGACCTCTTCCGGCGCCGGGCGATTCCCATGGCCGTGTGCTCTGGTTCCTATGCCGTAGTCATCCAGGCGGCACTCGACCGACTCGGCATCGCCGAGGCCATGTCAGCCTGGCACTCGGCCGAGTGGGAGCCACTGGGCAAGCCGCACCCCGGCGCCTACTTGACCACAGCCGACAAGCTGGGTGTCGACCCTATTGCTTGCCTGGCGTTCGAGGACTCGTTCCACGGGGCCATCTCGGCCAAGTCGGCCCGCATGCGGGTGGTGGCCGTGCCTGAACCCGCTGCCCGGGCATCACCTCGATGGGGCTTTTGCGATCTGGTGCTCGACTCGCTGACCGCATTCGACGAGGTCGTCCTGGAGTCCCTCGAGGAGGGACCAGCCACATCCTGACAACCGTCGCGCTCCGGTCTTCGGAGCGCGGGCTGATGAGGGCGTGCACTGCCATCAGCGATCCACCAATTCGAGAGATCGCCAACGGTTGCAAAGCGCCCGACAGGCTTCGGTTGTCCGTGGCACGCGCCGATGCATCCGACGCGAGGGGCGCTCCCCGGGGCAGGGGGGCCTGGTGATGTCGGACCCGATCCGGCGGGCAGGTCGGACGGGCGGCATCACCCGGGCGCCTCGTATCGGACCAGGCCACGGAGAGCCTGCTCTGGCAGGCTCTCCGGCTTGGACTGAACCCCTGGGCGCGCTGATAGCGTGCGCCCGTGGCCCCCGGATCGACACGCGACACCGATTCGCCACCGGTCCGGATCGCCGTCCTGGCCTCAGGGAGTGGCACCATACTGGAGGCCATTCTGGCCACCGACCTGCTGGTCCGACTGGTGGCCGCCGATCGCCCGTGCCGGGCCCTCGACGTAGCTGCTGCGGCCTCGATCCCGACAGAACTGGTCGACCGGACCGACTTCGGTGGGTTCGGCCCTGAATTCGACCGCCAGGACTACACCCGCGTCGTGACCAATGCTCTGGTGGCCGCCGACATCGACGTAGTGGTGATGGCCGGGTTCGGAACCGTCCTGGCCCAGCCTGTCCACGTCGCTTTCCCGGGAAGGATCCTTAACACCCACCCGGCACTCTTGCCCGCCTATCCAGGGTGGCACGCCGTGCGCGACGCCTTGGACGCTGGAGCTGCGGTAACAGGTACTACGGTCCACGTGGCCCACCTCGAGATGGACACCGGTCCGATCCTGGCCCAGGCCACGGTGGCCATTCACCCAGACGACGACGAGTTCACCCTGCACGAACGCATCAAGGCCGTCGAGCGTACGCTCTACCCGGCCACAATCCGGACGTTCGTCGACGACCTGACATCTCCGGCCGTCGACGGAGGACCGTCACCTGAGGAGGTCACCGAATGAAAGCACTGCTGTCTGTGTATGACAAGACCGGCATCGAGGAACTGGCCCGCGGGTTGTCCTCCCTCGGTTGGGAGCTGATCTCGAGCGGCGGCACGTCAGCCGCCCTGACTGCCGTCGGTATCGACCACGTCGAGGTGGCCGACCTCACCGGTGCCCCGGAAATGCTGGGCGGGAGGGTCAAGACCCTCCATCCGGTGATCCACGGCGGCATTTTGGCGGATCGTTCGAAGCCCGATCACCTGGATGCTCTGGACAAGCTCGGCATCGGCCTCATCGACCTGGTGGTGTGCAACCTCTACCCGTTCTCGTCCGACCCCTCGATCGAGCTGATCGATGTGGGCGGTCCCACGATGGTTCGTGCCGCGGCCAAGAATCACGATCACGTGGCCGTGGTAGTGGACCCGGCTGACTATCCGGAAGTCCTCGAGGAGCTCCAGGCAGAAGGGTCGATCTCGCTCGACACCCGGCGCCGGCTCGCCCGTCAGGCGTTCGCCCACACCGCCGGTTATGACGCCGCCATCGTGGCCTGGCTCGACGAACGGGAGCTGGAGTCACGCGCCGAGCAAGGAGTCGGCTCATCCGGCCTCGACATGGCCGCCCTGCTGCCCGAAACCATCCACCTGACGTTGGAGCGAGCTGGCTCGCTCCGCTACGGCGAGAACCCGCACCAGCACGGCGCCCGCTACCGGGTGGTCGGTTCCGCCTCCTGGTGGGACCATGTCGTCCAGCACGGAGGCAAGGATCTTTCCTACCTCAACGTCTTCGACGCCGACGCCGCTTGGCGGCTCGTCCATGAGATCCGCGCCGGCTTGGCCGAGCAGGCGGTCGCCATCATCAAGCACGCAAACCCGTGCGGGGCCGCCCTCCACGGCGACCTGGTCCGGGCTTACGAACTGGCTCTTGCGTGCGATCCCCAGTCGGCGTTCGGTGGGATCGTGGCCATCGGTGGCCCGGTTACCGTGTCCGTAGCCGAGGCCATCGCCGCCGGCCCCCAGGCTGACGTGATCATCGCCCCGTCCTATGACGAGGAGGCGCTGGCTCAACTGGCCTCCAAACGCAAGGCCACCCGCTTGCTGACGGCCCCGGCCCCCGAGCCGCTGGAGCGGCAGTACCGCTTTCTCGGGACCAGTGTGCTCGTCCAGGATGCCGACCGGTTTCTGGTCGACCCGTCGACGTGGAAGGTGGCCACCCAGCGCCAGCCGACCGAGGCTGAGTGGGAGGATCTGCGTATCGCCTGGAAGGTCTGCGCCCGCACAACCTCCAATGCCATCGCCATCGTGGCCGGCGGCCAGGCTGTCGGGGTCGGCGCCGGCCAGCAGTCTCGCGTGGTGGCTGCCCAGATCGCCGTGCAGAAGGCCGAGGGGCGGGCCCGGGGAGGAGCCGCCGCTTCTGACGCATTCTTCCCCTTCCCCGACGGCATGCAGGTCTTGGCCGACGCCGGCGTGGCGGCTGTTGTCCAGCCCGGGGGCTCCATCCGCGACGACGAGGTGATTGCTGCAGCCGACGCTGCGGGGATCGCTATGGTCATGGCAGGTGGCGAGCGACATTTCCGGCACTGATGGCGCTGTCCGTCGATGACCGTTCACGAACGAATGACCGAGTGATGGGACCTGCAGTGGGGAAACGGCGATGACGGCCAAGCTGCTCGATGGCGAGCTGTTGGCTGCCCGCATCCGGGCCGAGGTTACCGACCGGGTGGCCCGGCTGCGGGGCGAGGGCGTGACCGTTGGCCTCGGGACCATCCTGGTGGGCGACGACGGGCCGAGCGCCCGCTACGTGGCCATGAAGCACGCAGACTGCGATGAAGTGGGCATCACGTCTGC
>JAYVYR010000204.1:0-61510 GCA_043784065.1 Acidimicrobiaceae bacterium | reverse complement strand
CTAGGTGACTGGTGTCTTATGGGCTGTTGGGGGCGATGATCAGGATCTGAGGGGCTGGCTCTGACTACAACCAACGGGCGGGGTTCCGTCTCCGAATTGGTTCGTTGGGCCGTTGCGGAGCGTGCAGGCGTCACCGTCAGGTGCGATCGGAGCCCGAGGAGTCTCCCTCTACTCCTGTTATGCCCCCACCACGGTCCATCGGCCAACCGAGGAGGAAGCTCCGAGGGTTCCAAGACGCGCCAGGTTGACAGCTGCAGCCAAGAGGTTGAAGTCGGCACCGATTTTCTCGGTGCCTCGAACTCGTGCTCGTCGTCCCCCGTGCTTCCTGCGCATGAGGTGGGCGATCTTCCGCTCGACCTTGGGTCTGGTCGCTCGGTAGTCAGTGATCCACTCGGGATGCTGTTGACGCTTGCGTGCCCGAGTAAGTACTGCCTCGTTCAACCCGACGGTGATGTTGCGACCCTTGGCTGACTTGGTGCACTGGGAGCGGAGTGGGCATGAATCACACGATTTGGCGAACTTGGCCAGACCACTTCCCTTGACGTGCCGCCTGATGGTGACGGTTACCCCGTTCGGACACGTGACGGTGTCGTCTTCGAGGTTGACCACGAAACGGTCTTTGGCGAAGAATCCGATTCGAGCCGCCGGCTTCTGGGTCTTGCACTTCGACTCGATGCCTTCATCTTCGAGGCGGGACTGGATCTCACCGGTGCCATAGGCATTGTCCCCGTAGACGGCATCGGGGGTGCCGGTGTCAGCCTCGATGCCGGTGGTGACGACCGCTTCGTTGCTCTCGTCAGTCGGCGAGTTGTCGTTGTCGTGGAGTAGGTCGCTGATGAGGTCGACAGCGACACTCCCGTCTGACGCATTGCCCGGGGTGACGGTGGTTGCGGTGACGATCTCGGAGTCAGGGTCGATCGCAACGTGACCCTTGTAGCCGTCGAACCCCCTGGCTGCGGTCTTGTGCCCGTGACGTGCCTCCGGGTCGACCGTCGAGATCACCCGGTTCTTGGCCACCCTGCGGGCAATCCGAAAGACCCTGTCGTCACCTTCGTCCAGGTCCTGGCCGACAACGGTTGCCAGTAGCTCCGATGCCTCGGTGACCGCTGGCTCGAGTTCACGACCGTCGAGGAGGGCCAGACAAGCGTGAGCATCCTTGGCCCGAGAATCGATGAGTGCCTCCCGGGCACCTTTGTCGTCCCAGTCGATCTGAGGCTTCGCTGCACTCGAGTAGTCGTCACCACTCGTGAGTGCCGCCATCAGTTCGTGAGCGAGTGCGTCGTCTGCGACCTTCACCAGTCCGCGGATGGCCGAACGGATGAGGGTGATGGTGTCCATGGTCGACACCGCGTCATAGAGCGGTGTGGAGTCGAGGGCCCGTTTGCGGCCGATCAGTCCGGCCTCACGTGCAGCACCGAGCGCGGCGTCGAAGATGCGGTTGGGGCGGTCCGACCTCCGCAGGCGTTCACGCATGTCGACCAACACCGTGTGGGAGAAGCTTGCCCACCCTCCAGCGTCATAGCCACCGACCCCTGCCGCATAGCGCCATCGGTTGTCGAAGCAATAGCGATCGACTGCTTCACGGTCCGAGAGTCCTTCCAGACGCTGGAGCACCATGACCACTGCAATCACCGATGGCGGAACCGACCGGCGACCATGGCCGGTGAACAGGTCACTGAACGCCTCATCACAGAAGAGTTGGTCCCGCTCACGGCGGAGGAACGAGTAGATCGAAGTCTGGGCCAGTGCCTCGTCGCAGAACCTGGCCACGTCGTCGAGCAAATCGCCTTGTCTGTCGGCCTTGCCGAGCGTCATGGTCCCTCCAGGGTCGCCAACTCCAGCCCTGGAATTCTCTCAGATCACCATGGAAAACGCGAATCGAAACCCCGCGAAAGACACCAGGCTCCTAGGAGGGAGGGGTCCGAAGCTGCTGACTCCGCGCGGTGGGGATGACGGCTCCGGTCAAGGCGAAGTCCTCGAAATGGATTTCGTACCGGTCGCCGACCGGTGACAACTCGGGGACGGTCGCTTTAGCCACGCCGTGGTTCGGCGTCGTGTCCGATTGGTGGCGTCCATCTCGATGATGAGTGTCGCGTTGTTCGCCTGGGTGATGGACTCGGACGGGCACCTGCGGTATCGGTGCGGCGGCACTCAGCTGCACGGAATGCTGGGAGAGTGGATTCGCCGCCTTGTTGATCGGTGGGGATCGAACTACGGCTGGCCTACCTAAGAGACGTGCACGGTAGCCATGCGCCCAGGGCCGAGCGGCGCCATGGGCAACGGTACGAAAAACACGTTTCCCACGCCACCACAGGGCAAGAGCAGACAGGTGGGGATGGTTTCCGGAACGCCGTACCGGGTGGACACATCGGAACCCGATCCGACCGGTGGCCTGGCGAGGGCGGGCGGAGGCGCTCCGAAGAACACCTGGATGAATGTTGCGGTCGGTCCGGTCATTCCAGTAGCAGACAAGGTTGGCACTGGTCGAAGTACTTCGACGCTTTGTCCGGACATCGGGTGCCCAGTCCGGTCCGGTACAACAGGTCCGGAGCACGCCATGCGGATGACAGCCGGGGCAAATACCCCACTCTGACCGTTGACGGTTGCCGCGAACGTCTGATTCGGTCCTGCCATCTGGTGCCCATTGGCGCCGGCCGTGGTCGACGGCAGCAGCACAAGTGAAATAGCGACTGCTGCGCAGAGGCCCAACACGAGTTTGCTTCTCATCGCTACCACCTTCATCGGTGTACTTCGCCCGGAAACGATGTGGCGGACTGCTCACATCACCCGCATGGCAGGGTACGCCCGGGAAGGTCGCCGGTCAACGGAACCTCGGGGCTTGGAAACCTGGCCGCACTCGTCGGTGCGTCTGAACTGTGAACGAAGCGAGCAAGATGTGGTCAGTTACGTTCTCACAAAACGCCTGCATCATGTGCCCCGCCGATACTTACTGGCGACGTAGTCGTCGACCCAGGCTCGCGTCCTCCGCCATTGGCCGTCCGGTCCCTTCTGCGCCTTCAACTGGCCCCGCTCGATGGAGGCTCGAGGCATGAACACGCTCTGGGTGTTCGTGGCCAGCGAGACGATGGGAAGCAACCGATGGGGCCCGGCCACCGCGGGGACGGCGAAGCGGTAGAGATTGTCGGTCACTGCCCGGGCGATGAGTTCCCCGATGGGCCCCGGATCGCCGTTGTCGGCTCGCGCCAGGGCGCGGAGTTGCCGGTTGCGGTCGCCGGTGTAGATGACGGTGGGGGGGTAGCCGAGGCGGATCAGGCGCAGGTTCAGAAGGAGCCGCCCGGTCAACCCATTGCCGTCGAGAAACGGATGGGTCCTTTCGAAGTTTGCGTGGGCTGCGGTGATCGACTCGACCGGATTGTCGGAGGCGACACTGTTGACGAGTGAGTCGACCCAATCGCCCGACTCGAAGGCTTGGCCGCAGACCCACTTCGCCGCATGGGCGTAGCCGGTCACCTCCATCCGCTCCCGGAGCTCCTTGTTCCCGACGGCCCGTCCCTCGGCCAAGAGTGCCTCGAACTGGGCGATGACAGAAATGGTTCCCTCGAGGGCAGTGGAGCGATGGGCTTCCTGCTACCAGATCGAGGTCCAGATGCCCTCGGACTCAGTCGGTGATGGCAAGCCCCCATCCGTTCCCGAAGATCGACGATGGCCTCTTTGAGGCGCTGGTAGACAAGCTGGCGAGGTGGGCGCCCTCGCAGTGGCTTGTTGTGTTTCACGGAACTCGATAGGAACACCACAAACTGTTCGAAAGTGTTGTGTCAGATCTAATTGTGCTGAGGCTCAACACGATGGGCTGGGGGATCTCGTCACGGCACCGGTTGCGCTCCTATCCGCCGGCGCAACACATCCAATGCCGCCTTGGCGGCTACCCGCCCTCCGTGATCTCGATTGGGCGTCCCCACGACCTGGTGTTCCCGACGCTGACCGTCGATAGTGGGCACCCAGCCGGGAAGGCGCACCTTGGTCACGCCGATCCAACCGATACCTCCGACTCAACGAGCCCCGCATTCTCGACGTGGTGCCACTCGAGAATGGTGGCGGAAATTGGGCCGCAATCGTGTCATCCGAGGTTGTTACCGAAAGGGTTGTGCAACGTCCAATCGGAGACCGTGAAACGTCCGTCAAGAAAAGAACGGGATCGACGCGCTATTTGAACTTCCAGGTGACTGCCGTCACGAAAGGACGGGCACGGTCAGGACTCCGGGGAGCCGGGCGACGCTCATGAACGAAGCTCGGAATCCGGATCGGCAGCAACGACGATCATGAGAAGTCAGAGGTCCGTCGACGCCCTCTATTGAGGATCGAAGACAGGGCCCGGTACCTTCTGAACGAGCGAGCGTGCCCATGGTGAGCTTACCCACAGTGGTAAGACTTGTTGCCATGAGCCTCCACCGGCGTCGAAGCTACCCCGACGACCAGGGGTTGATGATTTCTATGCCGACGCCGGCAAAGTCCTTCTCATTTCTGGTCGCCAAGGACGCGTCATTGGCTCGGCAGATCGCAGCGATCTGAGCGTCGTATCCGCTGATCCGCATCCCCTGGCGATCGCGATGGTCGACGATCACTGGGTAGACCGTGGCCGCCGCGAAATCGAATGGGAGGACATCTTCAGTGAACCGGCTGAACACCTCCACGGCTGCCTCCCGCAACGTGTCCTTCCGCCTGCCGATTGAGAGCCGTTCGATGCCGTAGAGGATCTCGGCCACCGTGATCGCCGTGATCCGCAGCTCGTGATGACCTTGTGCCAACGCCCATGTTCGAACTGTAGGTGAAGGCTCGACCTTCATCAGCTCCGAAACCACATTGGTATCGGCGATGATCACCTGGTGAAATCGACAGCTCGAGGTGCTGTGAAACGGGCCGGCAGGTCGAGGTCGATACCTCCGAGTTCACCGAATCGGGCGGCGAGTGCTTCGAGGAGGCCTTCGTCGTCACTTGGCTCCCAGACGGCCTCAACGAGAATTGCGCGCATTTCGGCCTCCATCGACCGGCCATTGGCGGCAGCCCGGACCCGCAGCCGCTCTCTAACTGTGTCGTCCAAGTTTCGAATGCTCACTGCTGCCATCATTACGACCTCCGCTAGCAATGCTAGCAGGACCTGCGATCGACCGGTCGTGGTGTCATTTGGAAACTCAACTTACGTCTGGCGCAGGTCAAGTACCAGCGCACAATGACGGACGGTCATCTTCCTGGGAAGTTGTCGATACATGGCAGCGAAGCGGCAATTGGTGACGGTGAGCCGGCCTGTAGGCGGGAAACTGCAAAGTGCGATTCTGGGGTCACACCGAGGGCCATGGAACGTCGTGAGCTGCATGTTCGCGATCCGGCATTTTGTCATCCCCGCGAACCGAATGCAATTTTGAGTCACGATTGAGTCACGCGGGGCCGTTCGCGCTCGGTTCGCGTGGTCGGTGGATGTAGTGCTCCCGATGGTGGTCACACAACTCGGCACCAGCCGCGTATCTGATACCGAGTTGGTGACCCTCGTGAGCGTGGGCGCAACACCGCGAAAACAGGCCAATGGCGCGGTCGCGTCGATGGGCTTCGTGCGAGCCGCAGGGCTGGGAACCACCCAGTCATTCAAGGAAGGGGGCGCAAGGTCAGGGAGTCCAAATGGCCACTACCTCGTCGCCGTAGGCGGTGCAGAATCCTTCGAGATATCGAACGCCTACCCGTTGAGGATCTCCATGGATGGTGCTGGCATTGCCGCATACTGTCTGCTTCGTGGCCACCGGACACCAGAGCCGAAAGTCTTAATTGAGGACCAAGCACACGTGGTGTTGCCCAGATCCTCCGATGATCCCAGGGTGGCTCACGACGTCCAACGGCCCAGGAGATCAGCGGCGCCCGTGCACAGTTGCTCGATCACCTCGGATGCAGCCCGGACCGCGGTGAGGTCCCCGACACCCTGCCCGGCGTCGATATGGAGATAGCCGAAGTCTCCGCGTTCGCGGGCTGCGATGAATTCCGACAGCGCGTCGAAGTCTGCAGAGAGCCGGTCCACGTGTCCTTCCCAACGTTCCCAGAACCCGTTCGGGAGAGCCCGCTCGGGATACCGGACGGGCAACGGGTAGCCGAGCGCCACGTCGAAGACCCGTGTGGTGACCGTGTCGGTGCCCGAAGCGGCGACGAGTGCCGACCGGACGGCATCGGTTGCCAGCGATTCAGGGCAAGTAGCGAACACCGTGCCCAGCCAGGCGCCGGACGCACCGGCGGCCAGGACCGCGACGAGCCCCCGGGGCGAGGAGATACCTCCCGCAGCCAGCACCAGGACCGACACCACATTGAGCACGCCTTCGAGGAGCGGGAGCGTGCCGACCAGCGGTTCGCCGTGACCTCCGCCTTCGGCCCCTCGGGCCACCAGTACCTCGACACCGGCATCGGCCGCCCGCCACTGCCCAGTCGAGCAAGCCGATCCCGAAAGGAAGTCCGGCATCGCGTGGATGGGCGGTCTCCCGTTCCATGAGCGCCACCGATCCGGCACTGCCCACCCCCACCATTCCGAGCCCGCCCGCACGAGACACGGCGGAGGCCAGTTCACCTCCGGCCACGCCACCCATCGGGGCGTTGAGGATCGGGGCGCCGAGTCGCAGGGCTCGCGACCACGGGGTGGAGAGTTCAGCCATCTGACGCTGTGACCACGCAGTGCGCATCGGAACGCCGCTGTCCCCGCCATGCCTGACGAGGTGGTTCGTGCCGGTCGGATCTGCCTGGGGCACCGGTCACGAGGGTGACCCTCTCGGACACCCCGGTCGATGGGGGCTTCCATCGACCGCGGTCCCACACTCGGGGCAGATCAACCCGGCCCAGCAGGCCGGATCACCACATTCGTCGGGGACACCCCGGCCTCCATCACGTGCGTGACCTCTCTTCGGCCCATCTCGATGCTCACCGACGCCACCGCGCTCACTGCCGACGAGGAAATCGATCGAAAACCGGACCGGACCGAGTGGCTTCACGTGATGTTGGACACTTGGAGGAATCGCTTGTGTGGACGTGGAGTCCAGTGCGATATCGAGGGCTGAATTGCTCGCCATCACAAACTGCAGCCTTCCGTCGCGAATCCGAATCAACCCCCAGGTACTGTTCGCCACACGGTGGGCACGGAGCAGGCCCGAGGGGACGGTCAGCTGATCCCATTCCGGGCTGGATCGGGCCAGACGGAGACCCTCTGGAAGCTCGGCACGATCGCAGAGCCGGCAATCGAGCGGCGTTCCGATCGTCGCCGTTCGACCCTCGACATGGGTGACCCACGGTCGGAACTGGAACGGCGGTTGGTGGCGTACGTGCTGGTTGTGCCAGCACGACAATTCGGCGACCCAGTCACTCTCCTCGTCGAGGTGGAACCCCGTGATCGTTCGTTCCACAGTTCCAGGGTCGTGGCACAGGCGCCTGGGAATGCCACTGAACCAGCGCCCACTGATCGTCTCGGATCACAGACCGGAGCCATAGATAGTTCTAGCACATGCTAGAAAAGTACTTCGGGAGGTGCTCGGTGGAAGCAGACGTGCAACGTGATCCGCGGGTGCCTGGAGGTCCGGCTTACCGTTGTCTCTTTACCATGAGACCGAGGCGGCTCGACTGGCTGGTGTGGCCGAATTCACCGACTTTGCACGCCTCAACCACAACGTCGTGCGCCAGCATCTCGGCATACGCAGAGCCATGGGCCTCGTGGTCGACGAGGTCGAGATCCCCGACCTCTGACCTGCCGTCCAGCACCCTGCTGCAGCACACGGGGTTCCCGAAGAGTCTAGTTATTCTGGTATAGACTAGAAGTCTGAAGTGCCCACCAAAGGGCATCATGGGGAGAGGCATGGACACGAACGCAATCCAACGCGAGGCGCGGGCACTCGGGGATCCGACTCGCTATCGCTTGTTCCGTTACATCGTCGATTCCGGCCGACCAGTAGGCGTGGCGGAGCTGACCACGTATGTCGAACTGAACCACAACGCGGTGCGCCAGCATCTCGCTGTCCTGAAGGACGCTGACTTGGTCGTTGAAGAGGTCGAAGCCCGTGACAGTCCGGGGCGTCCACGCCTGCTCTATCAGTTGCACCCTGAGGCGGCCGGGAAGTGGGAGACATCAGGGCCGTATGCGTGGCTCGCCGGATTGCTGGGTGAGGCAGTGAGGCACGAACTGAGCTCCCGTGAGGTGGGCCGTCAAGAAGGTCTGCAACGAGCGAACGAGTGCTCAGGAATCGGCGACTCCGTCGACACAATGGAGCGGGAGCTGATCCGAGGTGGCTTCCGCCCGACCCGGAGCGAGCGAGGTCGCCAGGTCGACTTCGTACTGGCGCGCTGTCCGTTTGAGGAGGTTGCTACCGGCAACCCTGGCACAGTCTGCCAACTCCACCTCGGTCTCGCTGAGGGGCTCGCCCAAGGCCTCGGCGGATTGACGATGGACCGCCTTACAGCCAAAGACCCGCACCGCGCAGGATGTCGGCTCGTTCTCAAGCGCGATCCGGTATCGGCGCAGGGATAAGCCAAAACGATACCAAGATGAGCCCAAGGAGGTAGGACATGAAGCTCGTGGTCTACGGGTCCTTCAACTGTCCCTACAGCCTGCTGGCCAGCATGCGGGAGGACCACTTGGGTGAATTGGGTGTCGCCGACGTGGAGTGGCGCGCTGTCGTCCACGATCCCGATGTTCCGATACATGGAGAGCCGGTCCTTGGTGAGCTGGCCGCACTGTTCGATCGGGAACTCGAAGAGATTCGGAGCCTACTGCGTGGTGAGGAAACGTTTCAGGCGACACCGCCGGCCGTGCAGCCCAACACGACACTGGCGGTTGCTGGGTTCCCCGCTATGACCGGTGACAATGCCGATCGACTTCGAACCCGCCTCTTTGACGCGTTCTGGGTGCGGCACCTCGACATTGGTGATGCGCTCGTACTGCGTGGGCTGGACTGCCCGGTTCCGACTCTGCTTCCTGCTGCCGAGCTATGGCGCAGCGAGTGGCTCGGCTTTGATCGGCCAGTGGTGCCCATGTTGGTGCTCCCCAGCGGCACCATGTCGCAAGGTCTGGGCTCCCTGAAGCGGCTCGCCGACTTCGGTCTCGACGGTGCCACTACTCAATGACCGAGTCACAGCCCCCAGGAACTCGGAAGCGGGGGACCCGAGGTGCACCGGCCGGCAACAAGCTGACATCAAGCTGGGACCACTGACGGATCACCCGTCTTCGACGACACCGAATTGTGCCTCAGATCACCATCGTTCTGATCTGGTCACGTCTTCGAGGACTCCTGAACGCGGCGAGACGCAATGCGTTCTCTGTCGAACCGTCAGTGAGTAACGGCGAATGCCGCGAGAATGACAATGGCGAGCGTCATCGGTGCCATCAGGCCACGGATGCCATTGGCCAGCAGCCGACTCCGGTGCAGCGCCACTGCTGTCGAACTGTCTCTCGGGTTTGCGATCATCTTGCGGCGGAGGGCGGTCATCGCCCGAGCCTGCATCATCCCCGCAATCGTCGCGACAACGAGGACACCAGCCAGTAGGGCTGCGGCATCAATGGTTCTCGACCACGACGATGGTGGCCAGGAGAGCACCAGTCCGGCAGCGATGGTGATGAGCAGTGATGCCGTGCCCCCATTCCGTACCGGCGACCGACCGCACGGAAGAATGCCACCTGAGACGACTCGTCGAAGACACCCCGCGCCGCTTTGGCGACGATGGCGAGGCAGACCATGCCGCCCACCCAGATGGACTCGGCGATCAACTCGACGGCTATTGGCGGTGCACTTGTCGCCAACATCTTGCTTCTCCCTTGTCCGTCGTGACATTATTCAACTTGTTACTAGAACAAAAGTGAAGAGCGTCCCGGTTTCCAGACCGGTCGCGGTAGGTACCGAAAGAGGAGTTGGACGCCATGACGATCACTCAGACCGAAGCTCTAGATGCGATGCTCCAGCACCACCGCGCCCAGGATGAGCACGTAGGTGTCTGAGTCGTTGCCCTGGTTGGGGCCATGGAGAGTGGCATCGCCTACGAGCCGGCGGCGGCCGCACTGGTCGCCTACCTTGCGGAGCAAGTGCTTCCCCACGCGATGGCGGAAGAACACACCATCTACCGTGTCGCCAGGTCCCGTGCCGACCTGGCCGACACGGTGAACGAGATGACTGCCGAGCACCGTGTCCTCACCTCCGCCACCGAGTCGCTGGCCAATGCGGCAACGGCCCCTGCAGCACTTGAGCAGGCCAAGCAGATCGGTACCCTCTTCACCGTTCACGTCAACAAGGAGAACGATCTGCTGCTCCCAGTCCTTCTGGAGGATGACGGTGTCGGCGTCGATGTCTTGAATGATCTGGTGCGTTTCATCGGGGATGTTCCTGCTTTTCCACGACTGTGATGACCTCTGACCCTGATCATGGTATAACTCTAGTAACAACCAGAACAACTACAGCAACCGTGATCGTTTACCGCAGGGGAATTGCCATGGTCACCATCGACGCCCGTCCGCTCATCGCCGCAGGTGACGAGCCGTTCGACCAGATTATGGCAACGGTGGCGGCCCTCGACGAGCATGAGGACCTCATCGTCCAGGCGCCTTTCGAACCGGTCCCGCTGGAAGGCGTCTTCGGCACACAGGGATTCTTCTACGAGGCCGTCGAGCTGGGCGCCGGCGATTGGCAGGTCACCTTTCGGAGGCAGTCATGAGTAGTGGGGACGAAATGAGCGGGCTGGTCTCGATCGGGATGGACCGGGCAGAGATCCCAGCGGACAGCGCCATCGACGTGGCATGGAGCGCACGCCGCTCCGTCTACGACCCGGAGCTCTACCTCGATGGAGTCTCCCTCGTCTATGACGTGCGTGAGGAGGACGGGACCATCGTGGTTGAAATGACGCTCACTACGCCTGGATGTCCGGCATCGGAGAGCCTTCCGGAGATGGCACGGGCCGCGATCTCCCAGTCCGTCGGGAACCCGACTGCGGTCGACGTGCGCATTGTCTGGGATCCGCCCTGGAGTCCCGCGTTGATAGATGCAGAAGCGGCAACAGCACTCGGATTTAGGGTTCGGCAATGATGGTCATGACAAGGTGCTCTCGAGCCTCAACTCCGGGCGCGCATCCATTGTCGGTGCCCTGTGGGCTGATTGCCTCATCCGAGTGGATCGGAAACCGGTGGGTGTGGTGAAGCGCGACGTCGAAGTTGTCCGCGTCTACGATGACCCGGGGCGCCAACGCAACGAGTATCGGGTGCTCGTCGACCGGCTGTGGCCCCGTGGGCAATCGAAGGGCGCGGTTGATCACGATGAATGGGTCAATGAAGCCACGCCCAGTACCGAGTTGCGGCAGTGGTATGGACACGACCCGAAGCGCTTCTCGGAGTTCGCCCGGCGTTACCGGGCCGAGCTCGCGCTGTCACCGGAGTCGGGGGTCGTATCGCGGCTTCGGGGGACGAGCGAGACGCAACGACTCGTCCTCCTCACCGCAACGCGGGACATCGAGCACTCCGGAGCAATCGTCCTGTGCAACGTCATCGTGGGTACGGATGGAACGTAAGCCATCAGTGAAACGTGCACCCTGCGTCGGCCATGTACTGCGTCATGCCCTGGCGTCGGCCAACGGCTGTGTCGGCACAGACCGGAGGGAGACCAGATGAGGACTGCAGTTCACGGAATGCCCCGTATCGGCCGAGACCGCTCCCTCAAATGGGCGCTCGAAAGCTTCTGGGCCGGAACGATGTCGGCCGCGGGTCTCGACGAGGTGGCGGCATCGGTCCGCCAGCACAACTGGCAGAGCATGGTCGCCGCCAACGTGGACTTCGTCCCCTCGAACGACTTCTCCCTCTACGACCACGTGCTCGATGCTGCGGTCATGGTGGGTGCCATCCCGGCCCGGTTCATCCCCGGTGGCAGGCCAATCGACCGGGAGCGTTACTTCGCCATGGCGAGGGGCGGCGACATCGATGGAAACGCCGTTGTCCCTCTCGACCTGACCAAGTGGTTCGACACCAACTACCACCATCTGGTGCCCGAACTTGGCTCCGACGCCGTGTTCGCCCCCGATGCGACGAAGGCACGAGGAGAGTTGGCCGAAGCCTCCGGACTCGGCATTCACACCACCCCGGTACTGCTCGGTCCACTGACCTTGGTGCTGCGGAGCACCGCGGTGCACCCAGGTGTTGACATGTTGGGACTGCTCGATCCCCTTGTCGACGCGTACATCGAGGTCTTGTCCATCCTCAAAAAGAGCGGTGCGACTTGGGTTCGGATCGATGAGCCCGCGCTGGTCGAAGAGCGCAACACCGACGAACTGGCAGCACTGCGCCGCGTCTACCGACGGCTGGGGGACCATGTGGATCGGCCGAAGATCGTGCTGTCGACGTACTTCGGACATCTTGGAGCCGCCATGGAAGATGTGGGTGAACTTCCGGTGGAGGCGGTAGGCCTCGACTTCTGTCGAGGTAGAGAGAACCTCCACTTGCTGCAGTCCACTGGTGGCGTCGGAGACAAGGTGCTCTTTGCCGGTGTGGTCGACGGACGAAACGTCTGGGCCAACGATCTTCGCGCCAATCTCGATCTGCTCGACCAGCTTACGGGGCTCGCCGGAGAGGTCGTCGTCTCCACATCGTGCTCGCTGTTGCATGTGCCCCTGGGGTCTGCCGCCGATGAGAACGTCGACGACGAGGTGCGTCCCTGGCTGGCATTTGCCGATGACAAACTGGGCGAACTGACGCTATTGGCACGAGGTATTGCCGACGGTCGTGAGGCGGTTGCAGATGCGCTCGACGCAAACCGAGCCATCATTGCCACCAGGCGGAACTCGCCCCGAGTGACGAACAAGGTGATCCGACAGCGTATTGCGTCCCTTGGTGAAGAGGATCCTCGCCGGCACCAGTCATCGTCCGAACGGGCCACTACCCAGCGGACAGCATTGGCGCTTCCTCCCTTGCCGACGACCACGATCGGTTCATTCCCCCAGACGCCCGAGCTGCGACGGTCACGGGCTTCGTGGCGCGCCGGACATGTCAACGATGCCGACTACGACGCATCGCTCCGTGCCGAAATCGATCGTGTGCTGGCCATCCAAGAGGAGATTGGGCTCGATGTCCTCGTCCACGGGGAGCCCGAGCGCGACGACATGGTTCGCTACTTCGCCGACCAGCTCACCGGATTCGTGATCCCCGACGGGGCGTGGGTCCAGTCCTACGGGTCACGATGCGTACGGCCACCCGTGCTCTTCGGCGACGTGGCGCGCCGCGGCCCGATGACGGTGGACTGGGCCCGCTACGCCCAGTCGCGCACGGCGAAGCCGGTGAAGGGCATGCTGACCGGTCCGATCACCATGCTGCGGTGGTCGTTCGTTCGAGATGACCAGCCTGAGCGCGAGACCGCGGACCAACTGGCACTCGCGATACGCGACGAGCTCGTTGACCTCCAGACAATCGGGATCGCTATCATCCAGGTCGATGAACCGGCGTTGCGTGAGGGTCTACCTCTCCGCCTCGATGACCGCCCGGACTACCTGAGATGGGCCACTCGGGCCTTCCGGTTGGTCACCTCTGCGGCGGCCGAGGGGACCCAGGTGCACACCCACATGTGTTACGCGGAGTTGGGGGACATCGTCGACGTGCTGGACGATCTGGACATAGACGTCTTGTCCTTCGAGGCGGCACGTTCCGACATGGCAGCCGTTGACGTGCTGCAGCGTGCCTCGTACCAAGGTGGGGCCGGGCCAGGCATATACGACGTGCATTCGCCGCGAGTTCCAGAGGTCACCGCCATCGAGGGTTTGCTCCGCCGGGCCCTCGATGGTCTCGGGCCCGACCGGTTGTGGGTCAATCCTGACTGCGGCCTCAAGACCCGCCGCTATGCCCAGGTGCTTCCGGCTCTGGACCACATGGTCACGGCGGCTCGCAATCTGCGAGCAGAGGTGGCCTCCGGCGGGGCGTCACCCGACCCCGACCGTGATCCGGCCAGGACCGAAGCGCCACCTGGCCCGTAGCCGGTGAGATCGGCAGGGTTCACCCAATGGTTGCTCGCCCCCGACCTGGGCCGCCCGTGAGGGGTGGCGATGGTGCTCGGGGTTCGCCCCGACGGCTCCGACACGGCGACGCTGCGACTGGAGCCAACAAGGCCGGCGCACTTCGACGCCGGGTGGTATTCCCTGGTGCGCACGCGAGTGGACACTTCCGCCAAGGGTGTCGGACAGGCCTACCCGATTCCGTCGTCGCCACGGCCACCTTCATCGGAGATCGAGGTCACCGATCGTGACGTCCTTGGTGGCCGCTTGTCCCCTGTATTCACCCGGCAGGTGAGCGACGGTGATCAACTCCACCTGCACGGACCCTTGGGTACTCTCACGTGGAGCAAAGCCGACGGAGGCCCGTTCGTGATGATCGGTGCCGGCAGCGGCGTCGCGCCGATGGCATCCATCATGAGGCTCGCTTCAGCCCGCCAGTCGACGGTGCCGATGGCACTGCTCTGTTCGAATCGGGAACGGGCATCAGTACTTCTTTACGAGCCATTGGAGGAGCTCGATCACCACGAGGACCGATTATCGGTGACGCATACCTTCACCCGAAGCCCGTGGGACCCATCGGCTCGCTATCACCGCCATATCGATGTGCCGATGATCGACGACGTGAATGAGGAACTCGCGTTGCGGAGTCTGGCGCCGCAGTTGGTACTGGTCGCCGGACCTCCGGCGATGGTGACGTCGGTGCGAGCGGTGCTCGCCACGCTCGGCATCGGGGAGGACCGCATCAAACGCGAGCTGCACGGGTGACCTGGCGCAGCGCACCCACCGGACAGGAGACAACGTACCGCCCGAGCTCGCCGAAACGTGACTGGACCGGTCGACAATCGGAACTCTCGCTGATATACTAGTAGTAACTAGAACAACAAATCCGGGAGTGGTCGAGATATGACAATTCAGCTGGGTGAGACCGCGCCGGACTTCACTGCCGAGCCGACCGAGGGCCGCCTCAACCTCTACGAATACCTCGGTGACCACTGGGGGGTGCCGTTCTCCCATCCGGCGGACTTGACGCCGGTCTGCACCACTGAGCTTGGGGCGTTCGCCAACAGCAAGGACGAGTTCACTTCCCGAGACACCCGGTTCATCGGAGTGAGCGTCGACTCGGTTGAGTCGCACAAGAACTGGTCGGTCGATATCGCGGAAACCCAGGGCCAGGACTTGAACTATCCCCTCGTGGGTGACGAAAACCGGGCCGTCGCCAATCTGTTCGCGATGATTCATCCGAAGGCTCTCGAGACGGCCACGGTCCGCACGGTGTACATCATCGGTCCCGAGATGAAGGTGGAGCCCACCCTCACCTACCCTGCCTCGGTGGGTCGCCGCGTTGACTCATCAGAAACCTCCGCGTAGCCCGGCGGGCTCAAGGTGGATGGCGCCATTTCCCGGTGGGGAAGCACCGCCTGGGTGGCACCGGAACGCAGCACGTCGGCCTGGTCGATGTGGCTGCCGACCGCCCCATGGCGTGCACCTAGGTCAACACCGCGCGTCTGGGAAGTGCTCCACCCACACGACCCGACAGGTCGACCCTCTCGTTGATCAGACGTTCGAAACGAAGCCGGCTCACCAGGGTCGCCACCAGCAACAGACCGGTGTTGGCCACCGAGTGGGGGTCATCGAAGGTCACCTCAATGCGGTCGATTCCGCCCGAAGCTGATCTCACTGGAAGTGCCTCCTCATTCTGGTGCGAATCGCGACTTCGGCAATCAGAATGGTCCCAGGCAGGGAGGCACATTCCGCGGACACGCAGCTACCAGATCAGGTCATAATTCGGTGGATCCAGGCTTAGCTTCAGTGTCCGAAGTCGCCCCCAGTCTTTCGAATGTAGGCCTTACGTTGAGTCGTGATGGCGCCCGCTCGATAGAGTTTCTTGCCAACAGCCGGACACCTAGTGCCGCATCAGGCAACGTTTGCGCGTTTGACCAGCTCTCGCAGGGTCTTGTCTTGAGCGTTCCGGTTCCTCCAGATGATGTAGCGGCGGATCATGGAGTTCTGCTCTTCGTGTGACTTGTGGTCGGTGCCGTCCAGGGTGAAGTAGCGCAGTGCTTGGAACTGGGCCTCGATCCGGTTGAGCCACGATGCGTTGGTGGGCACGTAGGCCAGCTCCACGTTGTTGGCCGCTGCCCAGTCGCCCACCCGAGTGTCGACCTTGGTCGAGAGGTGGGGGCTGAAGTTGTCCATCACGATGGCGATGCGAACGTCGGCTGGCTAGAGGGTCCGCAGGTAGCGGCAGAACTCGAGGAACGCCGTCCGGTTCTTGGTCACTTTGACGGGGCCGTAGAGCTTGTCCTTGTGCAGGTCGTAGGCGGCCATCAGGTGGCGGACCCCGTCGTTGCGGTTGTAGGTGGCCCGCCGCCGGCGCCTCCGGGGCAGTTCGCTGGCTGCCGACTCGTTCTTCACCGCCATCGGGGCCCACTGCTTGCCCGGTCGGGGCAGCAGGTTGAGCGGCCGAACTCGTCTATGCAGAGCACCATCGTCGGGTCGTCCTCGCCAGGCTCCGCCTTGCCGTCGGCGATGTCGTAGGGGTGAGGACCGGTTCTTCTTGGCCTCGAAGTCCGGGCCGTTCGACTGCTTCCAGGTCTTGATCACTTGAAACGACAGGCCCTCCTCTCGCAGCAGGACCCGGAGGCCCTCATGGCTGCTGTCGTCGACCACCCCCTCGGTGAAGTTGTGGAGGACGGCACGCACCCGGTCCTCCGAGGTGAAGGCGATCGTGGCAATCTGCTGCACGTCCATGCCCTGGGCGGACCACAGCACCATCTGGGCTCTTCGCCATCCATTACCGATCCGGAGTCCCGGCGGATGATCCGCAGAAGTTGGTTCCCTCGTCGTTGGTGATCTCTCGGACACCCACGTTCGGCCATACCCCATGTTCCGCGACCTCAGGTCCGAAGTGGTGGACGCGCCCGGAACGTTGCCGGTCGCGGCACTAGTGATCTTCGGGGATACGGTGGGCGAGTAGCTCACAGTCCATCCAGGCTGTGTACGCGAATGAATGGAAGGGCCTGGCAAATACCGTCGTTTGACTACCAGGGCCAGAGGCCCCCCGATGCCCACTACTCAGGTGGTGTCTCCAGCGCCGAGGTACGGGCATCGCTGCGAAAGGCAGGGGAAGCGCGCCCTCGTCTCTCTCGAACGAGGCCTACGCAGAGCTTCTCGAGGCGGACGGCAGCGACCTTGATGCTCTTTGCGTCGTAGCTGATGGCGTCCGCTGCGATGCTGCGGGCAACGAGATCACCTTCGTGATCAACCGGAATCTCGATACGGCGGTGGTAGGCCGGGGGGACGAGGCCTCCCGCAATCTTGTCGATGCGCTCATCGACGAAGCTCGGGGACTCGGGGCGACCGAGGTATGCATGCAGGGTCCGCCTCCGGTCGGAGCCCCTGACAATGGATACCTGGCCCTCGTCCGAGCGATCACCGCCCGTGCCCCGGATATTCATCTACATGCGTTCCGTCCTCCAGAGATCATCGACGGTGCGAATCGGCTTGGGATATCACCGCGCACCTTTCTTGAAGCAGCGAAGGAAAGTGGCCTTGACTTGGTGCCAGGTACGGCCGCGCTCATTCTCGACGACGAGGTACGCGCCGTCCTGCCCGGTAGACCGGACCTGCCAGTTGTCACATGGATTGACCTGATCATCGCCGCTCACGAGATCGGCCTTACCTCGACCGCGACCATGGTCTATGGACACGTCGAGACGCCAGTCCAGCAAGTTGCGCACCTTCGCACGTTGGCGACTATCCAGGACCGCACCGGAGGCTTCACGGAGTTCATTCCCATGCCGCATGTGCCGCGGATCGCGCCGGCCCACCTAGCGGAGGTGGCCCGGCCGGGACCAACGACTCGGGAGACCCGTGCGGTACATGCGGTTGCCCGGCTGATGCTGCATGGCCGTATTAACCATGTTCAGGGAGCATGGACAAAGCTCGGCGCAGGGATCAGCCAAAACGTACTGTGCGGCGGAGCCGACGATCTCGGCGGCCTGCTGCTCGACGGTGAAGTCTGCCCATCCGCGAGGCAAGAAGCGGGACTCGTGCTCACCATTGCCGACGTCAAGCGGCTGTCCACCGAAATCGGCAGAGGTACCCGGCAGCGGTCGTCCTCCTACGGCGACCCGACGCTGGAGTGCGCAGGGACGGGTCTGAAGGCCGTCTATTGGCGGGCGGACTCCTCCGCAAAAACACATGCGAACACTGGCTCTGACTGCGACACTCTGGGCAGTTGAGACGGACCCTGGTGGCTGCTACCGACAGTAAGTGTGACGTTGAAATGGAGCGTGGCAACGTGGACGTCGCCATCGTCGGTGCGGGGTTTGCCGGTCTCGGGATGGGTATCCAACTCGCGCTTCGAGGTCGTGAGTCGTTTGTCATTCTCGAACGCGGACTCGACGTGGGTGGTACGTGGCGGGACAACCGGTATCCCGGAGTGGCATGCGATGTGCCATCACACCTGTATTCATTTTCCTTCCGTCCAAAGGCCAACTGGTCGCAACCGTTCGCAAGCGGTGCGGAGATCCAGGCGTATCTGCGTCAGTGCGCCAGCGAGGAGCAGCTATAGCCCCACATACGATTAGGCGCCCAGGTTCGCCAAGCCCGATGGGACGCGGTCCATGGATATTGGCGGATTACAACGGAAGCGGGCGAGTACAGAGCGCGTACCCCGCTTGTTGCCGCGGGACGGCTTTCGGAGCCACGTAACCTCAAGTTGGAGGGACTCTGTGACTTCCCAGGCCGAGTATTTCACTCATCGCGCTGGGACGACGACGTCGTGTTCACAGGGCGGCGAGTGGGCATAGTGGGCACCGGCGCGTCGGCTGCACAAATCATTCCCCGGCTGGCCGGGGTCGCCGACCAACTCGTGATCTTCCAGCGGAGCGCCTCCTATGTCGTCCCACGCGATGACCGCTCGTATACCGAGGACGAACGTCTCCTTTTCGAGCACGATCCGGAGGTGGCCAGGCACCTCCGCTATCGGCTCTTCTGGGAAGCCGAGCAGAACATCGCACAGCGAAAAGGCGTGCGACCCGATATCGACCTCTTACGTGAGCGTGCGCTGGGGCACCTCGCCGTTCAGGTCTCCGACCCGGAGCTGCGTGCCCGACTTACCCCTGCCTACGAGATCGGATGCAAGCGCGTGCTGCTGTCCGACGATTTCTATCCCGCACTCGTCAGAGATGACGTCATCCTCGAGTCCAGCGCCATTGACCGCATCGAGGGCGACACCGCAATCGCTGCAAGTGGTGCGCTTTCCGCTAGATGTGATTGTTCTCGCCACCGGATTCCTCTCCACGCGTCCACCATTCGCTGAACGAATCTTCGGACACAATGGCATCCCGCTCGCGGCAAGATGGGCCGATGGCATGGTGGCCTGCGTTCACAGCCGTACACGGAATCCCGAACATGTTCGTGTTGGACGGTCCCGACGCGAGCCTCGGGCACAACTCGGCAACCCACATGATCGAAACGCAGATCGGCTATGTCCTCGGCGCCCTCGACTACCTTGCCGCAGCACCCGTAGAGACACTTGAGGTGAGTCAGGCGCCTGAGCAGGCGTACACCCGAGACATCGATGCCATGAGTCTGGCAACCGTCTGGATCCAGGGTGGCTGTCGCAGCTGGTGCGTCGACGAGAGAAGCGGACGGCTCACTCTGCTGTGGCCAGGCTCTGCGCAGTCCTTCCGAGACCGCAACGGAGTATTTGATCCACTGCCCTATCGGCTCGATCCGACAACTACACAAGGCGAGCACTCGGCGATCCCGTAGACCTGATGTATGGGAGATTGAACCAGCTCTGGTATCCCCGTAGGGTAAGATTGGAAGCCAACGCACTGCGAGGATTTCGCTGTGGATCCCTTTGCCGAAGAATTAGCTCAAGCGATCGAGGCTGCGTTGCCCACCTGGGTAGAACGGTGTGTAGCACTTCGCGTAGCCCGGACCGATCTAGCGACGAGTCTCGAATTGCGCGAAGCGGCTGTCCGAGCCGGGCAGTTGGCTTTGGCTGAGATCGGTCCGCATATTCGGTCCCTCCTCGAGTCGGACATTGATGCCCAATGGACGACACCATTGGCTCTTTTGCGGAAGGCGGTGTTATATCCAACCCGTGTCTTGAAGGAGGCTGGGATCCCGGACGTGGAGCGGGATCCGTTTAGGGTGCAGATTTTCCCCCAAGACATCTACGACCTAAACCCAGCCAACTTCGGTGCAATCGACCAGTCTCTGTCCGACCCGGGGGTGGCCTGGGGGGCATCCAAGGCGATGACGCACATCCGCCGGCACCGACAATGAACTCTCGTGGCAGGTGTCGGCTAGTTGGTCGACGGTCGGCGCCTGATCGGGACAACTGATCCGGTTGCAATAGTTGCGAGCCACGGGCGCCTAGGCCCATATCGAAAGAGCGCTACTGCATCCCACCGCTGTCCGTGGCCGAACCAAGGTCGGATCACGTCATATCGGGCACGGATCCCGTCTTGCGCTGCATGAAGGCCAATGTTGAACGCCCTCCATCGGCTTGGTCATGAAGCTTTCACCCAAAGTCCGACCCCTTAAACGCGCCACGCAGCACGCAATCTGGCATCTACGTCCGGTAGATCGTCGTCCATCCTGACCACCACATCCGCCGCCATCGGCGTGCAGTCGTTGGCTCCCAGGGCTCGCTCCTGATCGGCCCAAACCTCCAACCAGGGTTCGTATAGGGACCAGTCGTGTCGAGTTTGCAACCGTCGGGTCCGCTCCTCGGCAGAGGCGTCGATCCAGACCAACTCCGAAAGCCACGGGCGAGCTGCTTCCGACCCGGCACCGCATCCCTCCACGACGACGATCCCAACTGTTCGCGATTTGAGGACCTTCTGTTGCCCAAACTCGTTGCGCTCCCAATCCCACTGTCGCCAGACTGCGTCCCGGCCTGTGGCGAGCGGTTCGAGCACCCATTCGACGAGAAGCTCGACGGATCGGGCGAGACCGAACCACCCGGGCACGAAGTCATCGAGGTGCACGCATGCGGCGCCGAGTGCCGGGGCCAAACGGTTGGCCAGATAGGTCTTGCCGCTGCCCGACCACCCGTCGACGGCGATGACCTGGGGACTTGCCGCTTGCATTCCCTGGCGTCCCATCCGGGCGGCGAGGCCAGAGGCCAGGCCGCCCACGGTGATTGTCTGGTTCCCGTCATGCACGGTGGCGAGCATGCCATCCTTCGACGGTCTGGGCCCACCCCGGATGAGGAGTGGAAGGCGCCCGGTGCCCCTGGAGTGACCCGGATCGACCCCCCTGTTGCCAATTGGGCTGTGGTACCGTGACGACAAGACTTCGGGAGCTCGGGCGTGACCGGGCTGAGAGGGCGCCAAGCCGCAAGGCCGTGACGTCGACCGCCTGAACCTGACCGGATAATGCCGGCGTAGGGAGCATGCATGTCGACTGGTCATCCAAGCGAAACCAGTGGGTCAGTCCCGCTTGCATCGACCCAAGTCGCAGGATTCAGGGCATTCTGCGGTCATCAAGTCGATGTGGCTCGGTTCAAGGCAAGGGTCTGCCGGCACGCAGGAAGGCTCCGATTATGGCTATCGATTCTCTTCGTCGCTGCTGCCTTCCCGCTGGCGGCCTGCGGCTCGTCCTCGGCGCTGCCAGCCAACCACGGGTTACGCCCGCTGCGCATCGCTCTCGACTACTCGGCAAACGTCAATTACCTCGGTATCTTTGCAGCGGTCGACCGTGGTTACTTCAGAGCCGAAGGGATCGATCCCCAAATCATTCCCTACGCCGGGACATCTGCCGAGACCCTTCTTGCTGCTCACAAGACTGATCTGGGGCTTACCTACCCACCCAACATCCCGGCCTATCGGGCGTCCGGGCTGGACTATGAAGCAGTTGCTGGAATCAGCCAACGAAACACCATTGGGATCGCTGTCCTCGCTTCCTCCTCCTACACGAACGTCGCTCAATTGAGTGGGACCCTCTACGGAGGGTTCGGTGTGCCGAGCGACAAACCGATCCTCGAGGACGTGTTCCGCAAGGCCGGCGTAGCTCACCCGGTAGTCAGGGAAGTTGACCTCGGCGACAGCGCCTACCAGGCCCTCGCCGCTGACCGGATCGCTTACAGCATCGTCTACGGCGGTATTGACGACGTGACCGCCGAGTTGTCGGGGGTGAAGCTTCGGGTGTTTCCGATCAAGTCCTACCTCGGCACCGCATTCAGCTTCCCCGACGACGCCTTCGTGACCAACGATAGCGAGGTCACCCACCAACCGGAGTTGTTGCGCCGAGGCCTCGCGGCACTGGCTAAGGGATACCAGTTTGCCGCGACCCACCCGACCGAGGCTGAAGCAATCCTGGTCAAAGACAACCCGACGGCCCTCGCCCACGCAATGAATATCGTGGCCGCCACTGGCGCCGCCACTGCCGCCACCTTCGTTACATCGAGCGGTCGATGGGGGTCGATGAACGATGCCGACTTTCGCGGTGTCACCAGCATCCTGGTCGACGGAGGACTGATCAAGAGGTCCAAGACACCACGGCCATCCGAGAACTTCACCAACGGTCTGCTGCCGTGATCGATTCCCTTGCCTCGACACGGTGAGGGCGAAGAATGACACCGATGCGACGGTGAACGCCAGCATTGCAACAAGCTCAGATCCAGGTGTCGAGGTGCCAGCCCGCCGCTCCAGAAGAAGGGTCCGGGCTCTACTGCCGCCCCTGGCAGTGATCGTGGCCGTATCTGCTTTCTGGCAGTTGGTCGTGGTCCTATTTCACGTCGATCCGACAATTGTGCCCGGGCCGCGCCTGATCGTGGCCTCGACGTGGGACGACCGAGCCAACATCTGGCCGGCGATTGCCATCACGACCGAGGAATCGGTTCTCGGGTTGGCATGCGCTGTGGCCGTTGCGGTAGTGGTGGGGACCGCCATCGACTGGAGCCGGGCTGTGCGGGGCAGCGTCTATCCGGTCATTGTCGCCTCCCAGTCCCTCCCTATCGTTGCACTAGCCCCGCTAGTAGTGATCTGGTTCGGATTCGGGCTGTTCCCGAAAATAATCCTGGTCGGGCTGTTCAGCTTCTTCCCGATTTCAGTCGGGCTGGTCCAGGGCCTGGAGTTGGCCGACGCGGAAGCCATGAATCTCCTGCGGACCATGCGCGCCACCAAGTGGCAACTCTTCCTTCGTGTCCGCCTCCCGGGCGCACTACCCCAGCTGTTTACCGGCCTTAAAATCTCGGTGACCTATGTGTTCACATCAGCACTCGTTGCGGAGTTCGTCGGCGCCACCCAGGGGCTTGGCGTCTACATCAACGGAGCAGGCCAAGCCGCGCCGCGACGGACTGACCTGGTCTTCGGTGCCACGTTTGTCACCGCGCTCCTCACGGTCGCCTTGTTCGTCATTGTTGGACTGGCTCAGCAGGCGGCCATGCCCTGGCGCCCTCAGGCGCACAGGTGACGAGTACCGGGCAGTCCCTTGAGGTGCGGAGACTTTCTAAGTACTTCTCAGTCGATGACACCGATTTGCTCGTCCTCGACGCCATCGACATAGAGGCCCATCCGGGGGCGTTTGTATCGCTAATCGGCCCGAGCGGGTGCGGCAAGACAACATTATTCAACATAGTTGCCGGGCTCGACGAGCCTTCTAGTGGCCACATCAGCATCGGAGGTGAGACTCTGAGCGACCGCCTCGGTGCGAGCGCCTACATGCCGCAGGGCGATGCCTTACTGGCGTGGCGTCGAGTGATCGACAACGTCATTCTGCCACTGCAGCTAAGGGGCCAGTCCAAGGCTTCAGCCCGCCGGATCGCCCAGCCGTTGTTGGAGCGTTTCGGGCTCGCCGCCTTCGCCACCGCGTGGCCGTGGCAGCTTTCAGGTGGGATGCGCCATCGCGTTGCGTTCCTACGCAGCATGATCGGTTCCCCTTCGCTTCTGCTCTTAGACGAACCTTTCGGTGGCCTTGACGGTATGACCCGCGAAGACCTCCAAGAGTGGCTGAGCGACGCGTCCGCCACGCTTGGCGCAACGGTACTGCTCGTGACCCACGACATCAGCGAGGCGGTATTCCTCTCCGATCGTATCTATGTGATGAGTGCGAGGCCAGGGTCGATAGCGGCCGTGATCGACGTGGACCTGCCGCGGCCCCGCCGGATCGCCGACAGGGAGACCGACGCCTTCGTGATGCTCGAGCGGCGGTTGCGATACGAGCTGCGACAATCCACGTGGATCGGTCCCGGCGGGGGGTGATCGAGATATGACAATTCAGCTGGGTGAGACCGCGCCGGACTTCACTGCGGAGACGACCGAGGGCCGCCTCAACCTCTCCGAATACCTCGGTGACCACTGGGGGGTGCCGTTCTCCCATCCGGCGGACTTCACCCCGGTCTGCACCACTGAGCTCGGGGCGTTCGCCAACCGCAAGGACGAGTTCACTTCCCGAGACACCCGGATCATCGGGGTGAGCGTCGACTCGGTCGAGTCGCACAAGTACTGGTCGGTCGATATCGCGGAAACCGAGGGCCGGGGCTTGAACTATCCTCTCGTGGGTGACGAAGACCGGAGCGTCGCCAACCTCTCTGGGATGATTCATCCGAAGGCTCTCAAGACGGCCTCGGTCCGCACGGTGTACATCATCGGTCCCGACAAGAAGGTGAAGCTGACTCTCACCTACCCTGCCTCGGTGGGTCGCAACATCGATGAGATCCTGCGGGTACTTGATGCACTTCAGCTGACCACTGGCTACTCCGTCTCCACCCCGGTCGACTGGAAACAGGGTGGTGAGGTGATCATCTCGCCGGCAATCTCCGATGAGGATGCCAAGACGAAGTTCCCCAAGGGCTTCCGGACGCTGAAGCCCTACCTGCGACTGACGCCGCAGCCGGTCGCGTAGGACTCGGCGACTGTCCGAGCCTCGGCTGTCCAGCCGGGACCGATCGCCGCTCAAGAGCATCGATGGGTAACCCCGCGCAGAACGAGGATAGTGAAGCTACCTCACCGTCCATCGCCGACACCATTGCCTCTCGGAGTCGCGCCGAGGCGAGAGCAAGCGAGCTGGTGGGAGGTCTCGGGGGTCGAGATCGCTGCGTCTCGTGTCTGGCTATCGAAGTGATCCTGGCCATCAGTGACCACCTGCCCTTAAATGATCGAGGAACCCTCCGGTGATGGTGTCGGCTCCTAAGCGATCCGCAAGAGCTGGTGAGTCAGGGACGCAGCAATCCTTGCTGCGTGGGCCTTGGCGATGTCTGCGTACGGTCCGGACCATTGCTGGTCGGTAGTGGAGGCGAACATGCCATACCAGCGATCGAAGTGTTCGGTGGTGAACGGCAATTGATCGTGGACGTGCCGGTGGGCCGCCAGGATCGCCCCTGGGTACGACCGATCACCCAGGAGCACGCGGCACCAATAGTCGATCAGCTGAGGGATGTGCTCGCTCCAGTCGACCTCTGTGACCTCTTCGAAGATGGGCCCGAGAAGCTCGTCCATCACGAGTTCGCGATAGAACGCCACGACCAAGTTGTGAATCTGAGCTCTCGTTTCGATATCGGTGTGGGTGTCGGCGGGGGAGCGCGGTACGCCTATGGATGCCTCGAATGGCCGCTGTTCGTCGACCGCCGTTCCATCTCCTTGATGAAGAAACGGGACGGACTCGTTCCGAGTTCCCATCTGCATGGTTCCCAGTGTACTCGTATCTCTAGCCACTGCTATAAAAAGATTCGGATCGGTGCTATGCGCACGGTCGTACCCCGATGGGTGAGTCCGTGCCCCTCGCCTCTACGGCTCAATGAAGATGCACTCCCCTGGGCACTCCTCGGCAGCCTCGGTGACCGCTTCCTCGAGCTCCGCGGGTACCTGAGCCAGACCTTCAGCACCGCCCGGGTCGTTCTTCACGTCGGTGCCCTCTTTGACATAGGCGAGCCCGTCGTCGAGCAACGTGAAGACTGCCGGAGCGATCTCCTCACAGAGCCCATCGCCCGTGCACAAATCCTGATCGATCCAGACCTTCATGGTGACGTGCCCTCCTTTGGTGGTAATGCGCGACGCGGCTTCATCAATACAGTCCGAGTTCGAGGCGGGCGGCGTCGGTCAACCGGCTCTGGTCCCACGGCGGGTCCCACACCAGTTCAACATCTACTTCGCTGACGCCGGGAACCGTTTGCACCCGGGCGCGGGCGTCGTCCTTGAGAATGTCGCCCATGCCGCAACCCGGGGCGGTCATCGACATCTTGATCTCCACCCGGTGACTTCCGTCCACCAGCAGATGCGCTTCACAGGCGTAGATCAGACCAAGATCAACCACATTGATCGGGATCTCCGGGTCGAAGACCGTCCTCAGCTGTTCGAATACCCGCTCGAGTTCGAATGGGCCCAATGGTGCAGTGGCCTCATCGGCCGGCCCGCTGTCGAGTCCCAGTGTGGAGGCATCCTCCGAGGAGATCCGGGCTAGGTGACCACGTTCGGTCTGGACGGTGATGGTGCCACCGAGAGCCTGGGTGACCACCACCCGTTCGCCGGCTTGGAGCGTCATCTTCTGGCCGCTGGGAATCAGCGTCACATCGCAGTCCTGTGCGAGTTCGATCGGTGCGTGTAGCGGTGAGTTCATCGATGCCCACTTCTTGGCGATCCATGCATCGTCGACTTCGAGGAGACTCCGAAGTCTGTGTCGAACGAACGTCGCGCATGTGATCCGTATCGGCATGCCGGCACCCCGGCGAAGAGGGTGGAGCGGCCTCGGTATGCCAAGCCGACGGCGCTGTAGAATGGCCGGGTCGCCACGATGCCGCTGGCCCCGAACGGAGCGAGGGCTATGAGCGCCTTCCGGAACGATTGGGACAGGTCACTCGTCATCGGAGTGTTCCTCCGGCCTCTTCGTCCGCCACGAGCCGGCCGGCGACCAGTGTGTCGACGTGGGCACGAAGAGACTCTGAGGAGATTAGGTCCATCAGCTCGCGGGCGAACGCATAGGTCAGTAAGGCTCTCGCCTTCTCGTAGGGCACTCCACGCGACCGTAGGTAGAACAGAGCGTCTTCATCGAGCGCCCCTACGGCTGCGCCGTGGGTGCACTTCACGTCATCGGTGAAGATCTCGAGTCGCGGTCGGGTGTCGATCTCGGCGTGTTCGGAAAGTAGGAGGTTCTTGTTGGTCTGGCTGGCGTCCGTACCCTCAGCGCCGGGCCACACGATGATGTGTCCGTTGAACACCCCGTGACCGCGCTCCTCGGCGATGCCCTTGTAAAGCTGGCGGCTGGTGCACCGGGGGACGGCATGCTCGATCAGGACCGGATTGTCGTGGTGCTGGTCGCCTCGTGGCAGGTACAGCCCATCGATGCTGACGCCCGCCCCTTCGCCTTCGAGGCGCACGCGTACCTCATTGCGAGCGATCTTCGACCCAAGTGCTACTGATCCCGATGAGAACCGGCTGTCGGGTCCCAGGCGGACGTCGAGCAGTGCAAGGTGGAACCCGGTGTCGAGTTCGTCCTGGATCTTGTAGTGCTCGACGTGCGCTCCCTCCTCGAGGACCACTTGAGTCACCGCGTTGGTGCACGTGGTGTTGCCAGAGGTCCCGGCATACGTTTCGATGACCGCCACCCGGCTGCCCGGGCCGGCCAGGATCAGGGAATGCGGGGCGGAGACGACGGGGGACCCCTGCGCCTCCGAGAGGTACACCAACTCGATGGGCATGGTGACATGGGCGTCGGCAGGAAGATGGACGAACGCCCCGTCCTCGAAGAGGCAGGTATTGAGTGCAGTGAAGGCGTGGTCGGACTCGGAGAAGGGTTGTGCCAAGAACGGTTCGAGCGCCGCTCCTCCCTCAGCCAGAACTGAGGCCAGGTTCGTCACCGTGACACCCTCCGGTAGCTCGGTGATCGATGACAGCTCTGGGGCGAAGAAGCCGTTGACGAAGACCAACCGAGTGCTGGCCGCATCGATGGTCAACGCGTCGACGGTGGCTGGCGAGATCCGGTGGTCAGCTCCGGCCGCTGCACGCTCGAACGGCACATCCAACAGGGGCCCGAGTCGCGTGTACTTCCAGTCCTCGTCCTTGAGCGTCGGGAATCCGCGCTTTATCGCCCACTCGGCGGACTCGTGGCGGGCCTGGGTTAGCCAGGTAGGACCACGTCCATGGGATGGGAGCCCCAGGCGGGAGAGCAGCTCGGCGACGGTCGAGATAGCCCCAGTTCTACCCTCCGGGGTCGACGTGGCTGTCGAGGTGACGGTGGTCACGGCGTTGCTCCCACCGATGCCGGTCGGTCCGACGCCGTCTCTTGGCTGAGATCGGCGTAGCCGTGCTCTTCGAGTTCGAGTGCCAGATCCTTGTCGCCCGAGCGGACAATCCGACCAGCGGCCATCACATGGACCCGATCGGGGACGAGGTAGTCGAGGAGCCGCTGATGATGGGTGATGACGAGCATGGCCCGATCGGGACGTCGAAGCGCGTTCACCCCACCGGCGACGATCCGGAGGGCATCGATGTCGAGGCCGGAGTCGGTCTCGTCCAAGATGGCGAGCTTCGGCTCGAGAATCGTCATCTGCAGGATCTCGTTGCGCTTCTTCTCACCCCCGGAGAAACCCTCGTTGACCGACCGGCTCATGAAGCTCTCGTCCATCTCAACGAGCTTCATCCGCTCCCGAGCCAGGGCGAGGAAGCCCATGACATCGAGCTCCTCGAGCCCGCGTCGCCGGCGCACCGAATTGAGCGCCATGCGTAGGAAGTACAGGTTGCCCACCCCGGGGATCTCCACCGGGTGTTGGAAGGCGAGGAAGAGGCCGGACGCGGCACGGTCCTCGGGGGACAGGGCGAGCAGGTCCTCGTTCTCGAAGTGGACCGTGCCGGTGGTGTCGTAGGCCTCGTGGCCGGCAAGCACATTGGCGAGGGTGCTCTTGCCCGAGCCGTTCGGGCCCATGATGGCGTGTACTTCGCCCGCCGCAACTTCGAGGTTGACTCCCCGGAGAATCTCGTTGTCACCGATCTGGGCGTGGAGGTTCTCGATCTGCAGCATCATCCGACGCTTCCTTCCAGACTGACACTCAGGAGCCTTTGGGCCTCGACAGCGAATTCCATGGGCAACTCCTTAAAGACTTCGCGGCAGAAGCCGTTCACGATCATGGAAACGGCGTCCTCCTCGGAGATCCCCCGCTGGCGGCAGTAGAAGAGCTGGTCTTCGCTGATCTTGGAGGTGGAGGCCTCGTGTTCGACCTGCGCGCTCGGATGCTTCACCTCGATATACGGGAACGTGTGGGCACCGCTATCGCTGCCTAGGAGCAACGAATCGCACCGCGTATGGTTCCTGGCTCCTTCGGCTGAACGCAAGGTCTTCACCAGACCCCGGTAGGTGTTCTGGCCGTGACCGGCGGAGATCGCCTTCGAGACGATGGTGCTGCGTGTGTTCTTGCCGATGTGGATCATCTTGGTGCCGGTGTCCGCCTGTTGGTGGTTGGCGGTGAGCGCGACCGAATAGAACTCCCCGACAGAGTTGTCACCTAGGAGGATGACCCCGGGGTACTTCCACGTGATGGCTGAGCCCGTCTCGACCTGTGTCCACGAGATCTTGGAGTTCGCTCCCGCGCACTTGCCCCGCTTGGTGACGAAGTTGTAGATACCGCCGCGCCCATCGGCATCTCCCGGGTACCAGTTCTGGACGGTGGAGTACTTGATCCGCGCCCCTTCGAGGGCCACGAGCTCGACGACCGCTGCGTGGAGCTGGTTCTCGTCCCGCATCGGTGCGGTGCAGCCCTCGAGATAGCTCACGTCCGCACCCTCTTCGGCGACGATGAGGGTGCGTTCGAACTGTCCGGTGTTGGCGGTATTGATGCGGAAGTAGGTGGAGAGCTCCATGGGACAGTGGACGCCTCTGGGGATGAAGCAGAATGAGCCGTCGGTGAAGACGGCCGAGTTGAGTGTGGCGAAGTAATTGTCCCGGTAGGGGACCACCGAGCCGAGGTAGGGACGCACCAGTTCCGGGTGGTTCTGCACCGCTTCGGAGAACGAGCAGAAGATGACGCCCACATCGGCCAGCTTCTGCTTGAACGTCGTGGCCACCGATACCGAGTCGACGATGGCATCCACCGCCACGCCGCTGAGTCGCTCCTGCTCGGCGAGTGAGATGCCGAGTTTGTCGAACATGGTCCGCAATTCGGGGTCCACCTCATCGAGGCTCGCCAGTTCCGGCTTCGGCTTGGGGGCGGCGTAGTAGATGATGTCCTGGTAGTCGATGGGCCCGTAGTGGACGTTCTGCCAGTGAGGCTCCTCCAGCGTGATCCAGTGCCGGTACGCCCGCAGGCGCCACTCGAGGAGCCAGTCCGGCTCGTGCTTCTTGGCCGAGATCAGCCGGATGACGTCCTCTCCCAAGCCCTTGGGCACGACGTCGGTGTCGAGGTCGGTGGAGAACCCGTACTGGTACTCCTGGCCAACCAGCTCCCGGACGTCGTCCGACGCGCCGGTCACGGCGTTGCCTTCCAACCGGAGCACTTCTCAGTGCCGGGGGATGGCGGATGCATCGATGAACTTGTTCTGCCGTTAGAAACGACGCGTGGCGGCCACCGGGGCGTCAGCGGGATTCGGACCGAGCTCCGCTGTCCGTTCTCGGCTTCGTCCATCGAGCTGTGCCTGGTGGCCATGAGGAAGCTCATCGTTGTCTCCTTGCCAACCGGCGGCCGTTCCCGCTGGCGGGTCGTTGCCGGTAACCGGAAGTCGTAATCTGATGTCACTTACGCAAGTATAACCTTGTAAAACTAACGACAGAGCGCCTCGGAGGAGTAGCCTTTCCGCATGGACGGTGTTCCTAAGGACCCAGCAGAGTTGTCGTCGGCCCAGCAGCACGTCCTCGTGGCCGTGAAGCGGCGTGGTGAGGCGTCAGCCGACGCGGTGGCGGAGGCGGTGGGGACTACCCCGAGCGCTGTCCGCCAGCATTTGGCCGCGCTCAAGTCCGGCGGGTTCGTCGCCTCGCTTCAAGAACGAGGACGGTCGGGACGGCCGGTCGATCTCTACCACGGCACCGAGTTGGGCGAATCCCTGTTTGCTGGGCGGTCGGCCGTTGACCTCTCGGTCGAGCTTCTCGGCCACCTTCAGGACGAGGACCCCGAGTTGGTCTCGCGCGTCTTCGAGCGACGCCGGCAACGGCGGGTCGAACAGTGCCAGGATCAGTTGACAGGCAAGACGCTCGACGCGAAGGTGGCCGGCCTGGACGAGATCCTCGACAGCGAGGGATACATGGCCGGCGTCGACAAGTTGCCCGGCAACAGCTATCGACTCACGCTCCACAGCTGTGCCATCTGGGCGGTGGCCTCCCGCTTCGGTCCGGCGTGCGCCACCGAGCTCGAATTCATTCAGGAGCTTCTCCCGGAGGCGGAAGTGACCCGGGTCTCTCACAAAGTAGCGGGCGCCTATGTCTGCGCGTTCGAGATCCGGCCACGTGGGACCAAGCCTCGATCCTCTCATCCGAAGGCTCTGGACGATCTGACATCGGCGTGAACCCGCCGTCATCTCCTGCGAGCCGTAGCAGGTCGTGGACAGAGCGGTAGGAGAGCCGACCGAGACACCCGGACCTTCGCTGGCGTGACGGAGTGAACGGCGAACAAGTTGACCGCCTCCCGTCACAGCGCTCCGACCGTAGGGAGCGGCGGGCCAGGTTCAGTCGTACTTCTCGACCTGGACATGATCCGGATCGACGCCAAGTTCGGCCAGCCACCCCTGAGCGTCCTCGACCATCGCCGGCGGGCCACAGATGTAGGTACGCCTCGGGAACTGTCCCGCCACAGCTTCGGCCACCATGGCCCTGTCGATACGGCGATGGTGGCTCGCCCGGGGATCGTTCGGATCTCGGGTGAAGGTGTGGACGACCTCCAGCCACGAGTGCCGGGCGACCAGATCAGCCAGGTCACGGTGGTAGAACGCGTAGTCGAAGTTGCTCGACGAGCACACCAGGCGCATGGGAATGGCAAGATCCGCTACGGCTCCGAATCGGATCATGCTCATGAGGGGAACGACTCCGCTGCCCGCTCCAATCAACAGGACCGGTCCGCCGCCATCTGCCGTCCAGGTGAAACGCCCGACTGGGCCCCGCACTTCGATTCGATCGCCCGGGGATAGATCCCGGACCAGACGTGGCGAGATCAGCCCCTCGGAGACTTCGCGCACTCCGAGATCGATGATCGAGGGATCCGGTAGAGGTGGAGAGGCAATCGAGTAGGCACGCTGAACGAGGCCGGGCCGGCCGGGTATCGCCAGACGTACGTTGTAGTACTGGCCAGGGAGAAAACCGGCGGACTCCTCGAGTCGAAGCCGCAGGGTCACGGCATCCGGCGCCTCTTCGATGATCTCGGCCACCTGAGCGTTCTCCCAGCGTGCAGGCTTACGCTTCGGGACGTCGCGAGCCTTGCGACCGAGCGTTGCCGGGGTGACGAGCGGTCTGGTGTCGATGTCGAGCGAGCGATCCACGACCCAAGTATTTCACTAGTAGGAGCTAGAAGAAAGAGATTTCTTTCGGATTTGCCGGGATCGGTCGGAGCTACCGGTGGACACATTGCTCGACGAGGGTGCAGGAGACCGATCTGTGTCTGTGGCGTGACGGACGATCAGATGGGACGTCGTGCCCCGAAGGTCCGGGTGTGTCCCGTCCGGCACGTCGGGCGAGGACCCGCACTCGTGCTGTCCCTTGGTCCTCGCCGTGCATTCCGCACGCTGCAGAACGATCGACTCGCAACAGTCGTAGACGTAACCCGGGTCGGCAGCGACCAAGTGGTTAGTCAATCAACGTCAGCATTCGCCTTTCGGCTGCGACAACTGTCTGTTACACGAGAAGGGTAATCGTCATTGGTCCGACTCCCCCGGGTACCGGGGTGATCAAACTGGCCATGGAAAGGGCTTCCCTGAAGTTCACATCACCGACGGCACCCTGGTAGTGACCAGCGTCGATGACCACAGCAGCGGGTTTCAACCAGCTTCCCTTCACCAGGTTCGGATTCCCAACGGCCGCTGCAACGAGGTCCGCGGTCCCGACAATCGCTGGTAGTTCGCGGGAATGAGAGTGGCAGTAGGTCACGGTCGCGTCACGAGCGAGGAGAAGCATCCCAACGGGCAAACCAAGGATCGGGCTGCGACCGATGACCACAGCATGCATCCCTTGTGGGTCGACGTCGTATTCGTCCAATAGCCGGATGATTCCCGCTGGAGCACAGGACGCAAATCCTGGAAGCCTCAGTGCCATCGCCGCGAATGAATGAGCAGTAGCTCCGTCGACATCCTTCTCCGGCACGATTGCCTCGAAAGCTGCCCGTTCGTCTACTTGTGAAGGGACTGGATGCTGCAGAAGAATCCCGGCGGCTGTGGTAGCTGTCGACAAGTCCCTGACGGCGCTCACCACTTGCGCCGTAGTGGATGTCGTCGGCAGTTGGATCAGCCTCGAGTCAAGTCCGGCATCCTGGCATCGGGGACGTTTTCATCCTCAAGTACAGCATCGACGCTGAGTCCTGACCGACCAGGACAGGGGCCAGGCATGGAGGACGCCCGATCCGAGAAGCGAACCGGTGAGAGCGTTCGGTCGTCTCCTTCAAGAGCTTCCCGGCAAGTGAGGTTCCGTCCATGATCTGAGCGTCGGTTGTGTCGGGCATGACCTCTCCTCAAATCGATGGAATCGACCAGGCGCACGGAATCTCACCAGTGGCTTTCGTTGCCAGGCCACTCCTAGGCGAGACTCCACCTCAGCGCCAGTAACGACGGGACGCTCGTGGCGGAGCGGTTCGGATGAGCTACTCAGGAGGGTCGAGAACGGCCCGACCCAGACCACTGCCGCCCATCACGGAAGAGGCTCCCATCAGGGAGCGCACCTGCGCAGGATGCGGCAACCGTTATGCCGTCTTCGGCGAGCACGTTGCGTGCCCGGTGTGCGGGCCACTGCTACCCAAGGTTGTGGCCCAGGACGCCCTGGAGGCACAAGAGGCAGCCCTGGCAGTTTTCGCCCACGTCCCTCCGGAAGTTCTCGGACAGCCCCGTGAGGCCGGTGCTCTCGAACGAACGGCAGCCGGGACGCTGGGTTCGCTCGTCTCTATCTTGGAAACCTTCCTCAAGCAGACGTTCCTTGATCGAGTGTCGGGTGGAGACACCCTCATTGCAGGCAAGGGCAACATCTTCCAGCGACTCAATGATGCAGCACAGCTCTGTAAGGACCATCTCAGCATCGACCTCCCGGCTGCGCTGGGAGCCCCGTCGTGGGATCGGCTGTGCCCGCTTTACGGCGTACGGCACCTCCTGACCCACACGAACGGCATCGTGGACGCCAAGCACCTGACCAGATTCCCAAGCCACGGCTATGTCCTCGATCAGAGGGTCAACGTCTCGCCGGACGAAGCTCGGGAGGCTGTCACCCTCGCTCGGAAGCTCGTTGATGCCGTACCGAAGGGCTGCCCCGAGCCAGCACGAAGATCTTTTCTGCCCCTTGTCTGAGGATCACTGGAGATTCACCTGCATCCCAAACAAATCCCAAAAACTGTCGGGACCTTGTGAGATGCCTCCTCCCTGCCCCGAGGCCGTGTCACCGATAAACTCCCAGGTCAGCCGCCAAATCTGGCGGACGCTGGCGGACCGAGTTGGAAGCTCCGTACAGATCAAATAGGGCTCATAACCCGAAGGTCACCCTCAGATCCTGAACCGACCATGTCCCTGAAGTTGTTGAAGTAGGGCGGTGAGTATAAGTGTTCTTACACGTTTGGGGTAGAACACTTATACTACTAGCATGACGGTGATGGAGACGAAGCCCAGGGTGCGAAGATGGGGTCCAGCCACGTCGCAACTTGTGCGCCGTCTGGCTGTAGATGCCGAGCCCATCAACCAAGTTGCTCTGGCACGAGATCTCCGGGTGAGCCAGCCCCGGATCTCCCAGATCCTCCGGCTCCTAGCTAGCCACGACATCGACATCGAGCACCTCGACGACCCGGAACAGCGCCGTCGGTTGGTTGATCTCTATGTGCGGCACCACCGTCCCTATGCGGTGTCGGAGTCGCTCTTCTACGGCCTCGCTCCGGCGTATGAGCAGGTTCGCCAGGTGATCGAAGCTGCTCACCGACAAGATGTCCGCATGACGGTAAGCGCCGACTTGGCGCCTGACCTCATCGCTCCGTGGCGAACACCGACGCTCACAGTCATCTACGCCGAGGCATCACTCGACCTCGAGCCCAGCCTGTTCGTAGCAGCGATGGCCCGGGGCGAGGCCACGCTTCTCATCCGCCATGTCTCGGACGATTCGCTGCTCGCCCCTTGGCCGACCAGTCGGCCAGACATCCCAATTGTTCATCCGGTCCAGCAAGTGTGGGATCTCTACGACCTTGCCGGCGAAGACCGGATCGAAGCAGCAGAGCGGCTCATCGACAAGACACTGTGCTGGTGAAGCGACGGGACGCCGGTCATGACTGACTTCAAGGAAGAGAAGCACCAGCGCGAGAGTCGTCCGGGGAGATTCCGAGACAAGTCTCTTCCTGCAAGCGATCTATCCATCGCGGTAGACCGGGAGGACCCACCTCGCCGGATTCTTTTCCCAAGTGAGTCGCTGGCCACCGATGGTGGACTGATCGCCATCACCGATGTTTCCGAGGCCATGCGCGACACGGGACTCGAATCTGACTATCGGGTTGTGGGTGGCATCGCCGTGATGCTCCATGTCCTTCGTACGGGGGTAGACATCCCGATTCGCAGCACGGGCGATGCCGACTACGGCGTGCCCCCTCGGGTTCTCACCGAGGGAAAGTTGGTCCGGGAGATCGAGCGTCGGGGGTATGCCAAGACAGAGGGGAATCGTTGGGAACGTCAGATCGATGATGAGCGGATAGCGACCGTAGACCTTCTCATTCCTGCGTACACGTCACGTGCCCGATCCTCGAGACAGGTCGGCAAGGTGAATACCACTGAGGTCCCCGGGCTTGCTGAGGCATTCCTGGCCGAACCGTGTGTAGTTGACGCAGAGTTCATTCTGACCAACGGCGAGCACCTCAACGCCAGGGTGCTGCTTCCCGATTCGAAGAGCATGATTCTCTTGAAGGCCGGTGCCCGCAGAGTCAGGAACGAAGATCGAGATGCCACGGACATATGGCGGTGCCTTGAGGTAGCGAACGCAGATGGCGTCACCGCTGCAGATTTCACAACCTCCGACCTTGCTCAGATTCGGGACCTCCTTCAACGCGAGCTTGGCCGAGGGGGCAATGCATTGGGCATCATCACCCGGGATCTATCTGCAGGGGCGGCCGGTCGGATCGCAACGCGAATCCAGGCCCTCCTCGGACGGATCGTTGGATTCTGAGGAGAGAGCCTGATTGCCTTGCTCAGAATCCGGTCCGATCAAGCTTCCCGGCTGAAGTTCCAGCTTGACCATCCGCATCAGCAACTGGCAACAGGTTTGCCAGAGGCAAACCGCGTGCTGCCAGACGGGTCTCCAGGGTCCCGGCGGCTGCAACCGCCCTGTCGTCGCTGGCGAGAACATAGGAGCCGAGCATCACCTCCGTCGTGTGTCCGAGGCGACGTGCCGACGTGTCCACGTCCACGCCGGACGCCATCAGTTCCGTGGCGGACGCTCGTCGGAACGTGTGGGTCGTGGCGGAGACACCGACAGACTTGGCCAGCTTGGTGATCGCTGCACCCAGGGTTTTGGCCCTCAAAGGCGTCGTGCCGGCGTCGTAACTCAGGAGCCACCCGTCGGGCTCGCGGTTCAGCAGGTCCGCCATCCGGCGGCGGTAGCGGTCGAGCAATGCCATCCCTTCGGCACCGAGGACCACGGTGCGGGCTCCGTCGGACGACTTGCACGGCCCGAGGTACTGACCGCCACTGCCGGGGATCCACTGCCTCTCGATCCGGATCGAACACGACTCCTCGTCAACTTCATCCCAGCGGAGCCCGGCGAGCTCTCCCCGGCGCACCCCGGTGACGGTCGCCAGGGTGACCGCCATCGCCAGGACATCATCCCCGTCCCCGCCAGCATCCTTCGAAGTCTGTGCATGGGTGATCATCTTGTTCAGGTCCGCCATGGCGATCGCTTCGCGCTTGGGCTTGAACTTGGACGGGGGAGTGGCACCGGCGGTTGGGTTGGCGATGATCCACCCCCATTTGACCGCCTGAGCCAGGGCAGCGCGGAGGACAGCGTTCGTCTGTCGGATGGAGTTGGCGGAGAGTGTCTTGGCCAGTTCCCCATAGAACTGGTCGAGATCGTGGGCGGTGAGCTTGTCGATGGGCTTGGTCTTGAGAGTCGGGGTCAGCCTCTTGGTGGTCATCCCATAGGACTCGATCGTGCCCTGCCTCTTTCCCGTCCGGCGGCAGTGCTCCACGTACGCGTCCATGAGATCGCCAAGGTTCCGCACCACCAGTTCCGCTCGGGTGCGTTCCAGCTCCACCTCGCGGGTGAAAGTCTCCAGTGCGGCGGCAGCCTCGCCACGTCCGCCGCGGTCCCGTTGAGCCACATGGACGACCTTGGTTCGCTGTCCGGTTTCGCCGGGGACGCGGACCCTGAGCCGTGCCCGACGTGGGCCCAACCACGAGATGCCGCCAGAGCCGTACATGCGCTTGGCGGAGTCCGTCATAGCGCGAGCTCTAGCAGAAATTGAGTCATATTTGAGTCACAATCATCCCTTCCCGGGGTAAAAGTCCTGGTTGACGGTGAGCCGGCCTGTAGGCGGGATTCTGTCCGTCCCTTGCGGGGCGGGGTGGCCATCCATCTGAGCGGTCTACCTGGGGGTGGTGTCCGTTGCCAGGCACCGGACGAGCCGCCCAAGCCCCCTGTTCGACCTTGCTCCGGGTGGGGTTTACCGAGCCGACCGGGTCACCCCGGCCGCTGGTGCGCTCTTACCGCACCGTTTCACCCTTACCTGTGCGCATCCTTGCGGCTGCGCCATCGGCGGTCTGTTCTCTGTGGCACTGTCCTGCGGGTCGCCCCGACTGGCCGTTAACCAGCACCCTGCCCTTTGGAGTCCCGACCTTCCTCGACCCGTCCCCGACCGGAAGCGAACCTCCGACCGACACGAGCCGCGACCACCCAGCCGGCTCACCGTCCCCCCCATGGTCCCACAGCCGGACCCCGCTCCACCACGGACCCCTCCACACCCCAGGTGAGCCCGAACGATTCACCCGGGTTCTATCCTGGCCCGGTGAGCCTCGAATCCCGCGCCCGACGCCCGACGGCTGACGCCGACGCCCCCGACGCGCTCACCGTGACCCAGCTGTATGACCGAGTCGAACGCGCCGTGCGGAGTGCTTTCCCCAAGGACGTCTGGGTCACGGGCGAAGTCCGATCCATGAAGGTGCTGACCAAGGGGCACTGCTTCCTCGACCTCGTCGACCCGGCCCAGGCCGACGACCCGGGTGCTCCGACCCTCGGTGCCAAGTGCTGGGCCGGTACTTGGCGGTCCGTCCGGGTGTCCCTCGACCGCCTCGGCATCGCTCTCGAGGCCGGAATGGTCGTCCGTGTCCGGGGCGAAGTCGGCTTCTACAAGGCCCGCGGCTCGATCGACTTCGTGGTTCGGGAACTGGACACCGAGGCGTTGCTGGGTCGAGTGGCGGCTGAGCGGGCCCGACTGGTCCGGGCGCTGGTCGACGAGGACCTTTACGACCGCCAACGCCGCCTCCGGATCCCAACGCTGCCTCTTCGCGTGGGCCTTGTAGCCAGCCCGGGCACCGAAGGTTGCAACGACTTCCTCGGCGGCTTGAAAGGTTCAGGACTCGCCTTCGACGTCACCGTTGCCCCAACAGCCGTCCAGGGAAAGGACGCTCCTGCCATGGTGGCGGACGCCATCGCCCAATTGCAGGCCCGGCCGATCGACGTGATCGTGGTGGTTCGAGGTGGTGGCTCCAAGGCCGACCTGGCCGCATTCGACCAGGAAGTTGTGGCCCGGGCTGTCGCCACGTCGGAGATCCCGGTATGGACGGGTATCGGTCACACCGGCGATCAATCAGTGGTCGACGAGGTCGCCCATCGGGCATTCATCACTCCGACGGAGTGCGGCCAGGAGCTGGCCCGGGTAGCTCTCGATTTCTGGCGAGGCATTGAGGATGCGGGAGCGGTGCTCGCCCGGGTGTCAAGGGAGCAGCTACTCCATGCCGACAAGGCCATTGCCGTTCACCGGCGGGCCATGGCGACGGGTGCCCGGATTCAGCTCGACCGCCACGCCGACAGCCTTGCTCACCGGGCCCGCAACATGAGGACCGTCGTCCGGGGGCAGGTGGACACACACGCGCGACGTCTCGTGGTTGCCGCTGACGCCGCGGTGCGGGCGACCCGACGGGCCACGCTGGATGAGGAGGTGCGGCTCAAGTCACGCGCCGGACGTCTTGGCGGCCTTCCCGCCCGCATCCTCGAGGTGGAGGATCTGCGTGCGGCGCAGCACCATCGATTGCTCAGTGCCTATGACTACCAGCGCCAGCTCGAGCGGGGCTATTCGGTCACCCGCGACCCTTCAGGCACTGTCCTGCGCTCCGTGGTGGGTCTGGCCCCGGGTACGGTGCTCGCCTTGCAATTGGCCGACGGAACCATTGATTCGACGGTCACCGGGATAGTGGCGAACGACACCAACGACACGAACGACATAACGGAAGGAATCATCTGATGGCCACTCGCAAGGGAAGCGACGACGGGGGAGCGGCGCCGGTTGCCGAACTCAGCTACTCGGACGCCGGGACTGAACTTGACCAGATCATCGCCGAGTTCGAGACCGGGGTGGTCGACGTCGATCGGCTGGTCGACCAGCTCGAGCGGGCCACGGAGATCGTGGATGAGCTCGACAACAGGCTCAAGCACACCCGCATGCGTGTGGAGGAGCTGGTGCCCCGGCTCGAGGCCATCGGCCAAGCCGACCCCGGTGATGCCGGCGAGTCCGACGACGGGACGGAGGACGCAGAGTCCGATGCCCTGTTCTGACCGGTCGGCTCAGCTGATGTTCCGCTCCCGACCCACCCAATAAAGGGCGCGGAGCTCCCGCTTCAGCACTTTGCCCGACGGGTTGCGCGGCAGGGCATCGACGAAGTCGATCGTGGTCGGGCACTTGTAGTGGGCGAGTCGCTCGCGAGTGGCGGAAATGATGTCTGACGTCAGGGTCTCGGTGTCGTCAGGCGCTTCCGGCGACAGCACCACGATTGCCTTGACCGTCTCACCCCACTTGTCGTGAGGAACTCCGATGACAGCCGCGTCGGCCACCGTCGGGTGGGCAAGTAGCGCGTTCTCCACCTCGGCCGGGTAGACGTTCTCGCCCCCGGACACGATCATGTCTTTGATCCTGTCGTGCAGAAACAAGTAGCCGTCTTCGCTCAACCACCCGGCGTCGCCCGTGCGGAACCAACCGTCGCTATCCAGAACCCCGGCGGTCTCATCGGGCTTGTTCCAGTACCCGAGCATGTTCTGGTCTGAGCGGCACGTGACCTCACCCACCGACCCTGGTGCCAACTCCACGCCAGTGGCTGCGTCGACGATGCGCAATTCCACGTGGGAGAACGGTCGTCCGGCGGATCGCATGAGGTTGGCCCGGGGGCCGTTGAGGTCGTGATCTTCAGGTGCCAATGACGTGATGGCGCCGGTGGTCTCCGTCAGGCCATAGACCTGGGCGAAGTCGCACCCCAGAGCGCCGATCGACTTGACCAGCACGTCCTCGCTGATCGGCGCGGCGCCGTAGTAGATCGTACGGAGCGAACTGACGTCGCCATCGGCCAATTCCGGGGTTGCCAAAAGGAACATCAGCACGGCAGGAACCACGAACGCATCGGTGATGCCGTGCACCTCGATGAGCCGCAGTATCTCTACCGGGTCGATATCTCGGACGATGATGGAGTGGCCGCCCCGTGACATGCCCGACAAGGCCCAACCCGTCCCTCCGATGTGGAACAGCGGCATGGCCACCATCGACACGGTGTCACCCTCGATCCGGAAGACTTCGACGGCTCCGTTCAAGATGGAGGCGAGATTGCGGCCCGAGATCATGACCCCTTTGGGAAGACCTGTCGTCCCGGATGTGTAGAGCTGAGTGATGACATCGTCCGGCTCGGGCTCGAATCCGGGATCGGTCGCCCCTCCAGCACCCGCAGCGTCGCGCCAAGCGGCGAGGCCGTCGAGCGGCAGATAGGTCCGGACGCAGGTGACGAGCGGCTCCATCTCCTTGACGGCGGCGGCGTAGTCAGACCCGTAGAACAGAATCCCGGCTCCGGAATCCTCGACGATACCGGCCATTTCGAGGGGTGCGAGCCGCCAATTGACAGCCATGGAAACGGCCCCCATCAAGGCGCAGCCAAAGAACATCTCGAAGAATTCGATACCGTTGCGGTCTAGGAATGCCACGCGATCGCCCGACCTGACACCGTCGGCAGCCAGGGCCTTGGCCACCCTGCCCGCTCGGTCGTAGAGCTCGCCCCAGGTCAAGGTGATGTCGTCCTGCGTCAGCATCGGTGCGTCGGGTTGCTCCCGAGCCCAGTGCCTGAGCATTGAACTGACGGAGCGGGTGAAGGCGTTCGGCTTGGTATCGGTATCGGTATCGGTATCGGTCATCGCAGCGCTAACCCCCGGTCGCGTTGTCGTCTGGTCGCGGCCGCCTCGGCGGTCCGTCCTCTGTCCGGTGGGAACCCTACAGTGGAGGGGTGTCCGATGCCTCCACTGAAATCGCTCCTGACCGGCTCTATTTCCGCCAGCTTCTGGCTGGTCGTGATTTTGCCACCGATGACGACGTGGCCCGCCAGATGGTGAATTTCGTTTACCTGGTGGGTGACCGGGAGTCGGGGGAGGCGGTGATCGTCGATCCCGCCTATGGCATCGACGACCTGCTTGGCATTCTCGAGTCTGACGACATGCGTTGCATTGGTGCGCTCGGCACCCACTTCCATCCCGACCACGTGGGTGGCAGCCTCCAGGGGTGGTCGATCGAGGGGATCGCCCGGTTGCTCGAGGTAGCCCCCGTACCCATTCACGTGCAGGCCGATGAGGTGCCCTGGGTCGAGCGCTCGACCGGGGTGGGGGCATCCGATCTGGTGGCCCATGCTGGGGGTGACATCGTCATGGTGGGAGAGGTACCGGTCACCTTGGTGCATACTCCAGGCCACACGCCCGGCAGCCAGTGTTTCCTCGTCGATGGCAAACTCATCGCTGGTGACACTCTCTTTCTTGACGGCTGTGGTCGCACCGACTTTCCCGGCAGCGACCCGGCTGCAATGCATGAATCGCTGATGACTCGCCTGGCGCGGGTGTCAGACGACACTGTGCTGTACCCCGGCCACTTCTACTCGCCTGATCCGTCAGCCACCATGGGTCACACCCGCGCCCACAATTATGTGTTCCGGCTCAAGACGCCCGAGCAGTGGATGACCATGTTCGGCGGTTGACCCGCTGGCACACCCATCGACAACGAAGGCTCCATGGCGTTGGACCTGCGCTCTCCGCCTGCCTCTCCCACTACAACGGGGAGAACCGCCTTGCTGCGGTTCCCTGGCCACTCACAGGGCAATGACGGTCCTACTGGCCTATGTGTTCATGATGACGACAGCCGACGAGCTGCAGGCCAAAGCAGATGCGCACGTTTGGTTCCACACGATCGACCTGGGACAGGGTGTCGTAACCAAGGGATTGGGCGCGCATTTGCACAAACCAGAAGATTTTCCGGACTTCACAGGGCACTCTGTTCTGGATATCGGGGCATGGGATGGCTACTACTCGTTCCTTGCAGAACGCGGCGGTGCTAGCAAAGTCGCGGCGCTCGACAATTATGCGTGGGGAGTCGATTTCGGGGCACGTGACGCGTACTGGCGCGAGTTCAGGCAGCCGGGACAATGCCTGACCATGCGCGCGATCTGACCGACTTCTGGTGCTCCGAACTTCCTGGTCGTCGAGGATTCGAGTTCGCAAAGAGCGTGTTGGATTCGAAGGTCGAATCTGTCTTGGATGACTTTGCGACGATGGATCTCGACACTCTCGGCCTCTTCGATGTGGTGCTCTATCTCGGGGTTCTGAACCACATGAAGGAGCCGCTTACGTGCCTGGAACGTGTTCGATCCGTGACCAACCGAGTCGCCGTTATCGAGACTGAGGCTCTCCATATTGAGAACGTGGACAACGCCTGCTTTCTGCAGTTTCATGCAGGCAACGGCCTGCAAGCTGACTACGGGAACTGGTACGTGCCGACGATTGAGGCCTTGAAAGCCATGTGCCGGGCCGCCGGATTCTCCGATGTTCGTACCGTGGTGGGACCACCCGAAGGGCCTTCGATTGCATCGCTCGCTCGAAGTGATCGACGTAGGCGTCGGATGGACGGCTTTCCACCCGCAGATCGAGTTTCAGCTCCTACTTGCAACTACCGAGCCGTGGTGCACGCATTCGTCTAGTAGCTACCCCCCAACTCCGTGAGAAGACCTAGGAGGGGTGGACCCTGCATCACAAGGGGCCGAGCGATGACGACCGCAGCGGTCGGTCATGCCCCTGCTGCCATTCGGGCAATAGCCCGATCTGGGGCTCGACCGGAAACCTGAGTCAACGCCCCCGACGTGAGGCGCGGTGCCTTCGGTGTCTCCAACGGAGGTCCGGGAGCAATGTCGAGTAGTCGGAGGATGCGCATCGGGCCGAAGTTCGTGGCCACGGACAGCGAGAACGATTTCGGATGATGTGCCGACATGTTGCACCGCTGCTCCGGCACGGCCTCTACGCTTTGAATCATGAGTGAACCCGTGACCCCCGACGGAGCGATCGTCATCGTCGGTGCCTCGCTGGCTGGGTTGCGGGCGGCCGAAGAGATCCGCCACGAAGGCCATACCGGCCCGGTCGTCATCATCGGCGAGGAGATGCACGCCCCCTACGACCGACCACCGCTGTCCAAGCAGGTGCTGGCGGGCAAGTGGGAGATAGACCGGATCCACCACCACGCGCCGGACGCCCATGACACCCTCGAACTCGAGTTCCGACTGGGCTTCCGGGCTACAGGTGTCGATACCGATTCTCGAACCGTCACCTGCAGCGATGGTTCTCAAGTGGTCTACGACGGACTGGTCATTGCCACCGGTGCCGCCACCCGGTGTCTGCCGGGCACAGAGGGCATGCCTGGGGTGTGGATGCTGCGCACTTTGGACGACTGTCTAGGGATCAAGGCCGGGATCGCTGCGGCTGGCGACGACCCACGGGTGGTGGTGATCGGCGCCGGGTTCATCGGCTCCGAAGTCGCCGCCACATGTCAGGGTCTGGGCGCCTCCGTCACGTTGCTCGAGGCTCATCACACGCCTCTGGCCCGGATACTGGGCGACGAGATGGGTCAGGCCTGTGCTGATCTCCACCTGGCGAATGGAATGGATCTGCGGACCAGTATCACCATCGACCACCTCGAGTCGGATCCCACAGGTCCGGACCCGGTCACGGTTTGCCTCGACGACGGGACCCGCATTGCGGCCGATGTCGTGGTAGTGGGTATCGGAGTGTCGCCGGCCGTGGATTGGTTGGATGGCTCTGGGGTCATGCTCGACAATGGCGTCTTCTGCGACGGCACGCTGTTCGCCGCCGACCGGGTGGTGGCCGCCGGCGACGTGGCCAACTGGGTCCGACCGAGCACGGGCCGACCGGCACGGGTCGAACACTGGACCAATGCCGCTGAAGGGGGTGCTGCCGCCGCCCGGAACCTGCTGGCCGGATCGGCCGCTGCCGTTGCCTACGACCCAGTCCCGTTCTTCTGGTCCGACCAGTACACGACCAAGATCCAGATGATTGGACTTCCTGGTCCCGACGATGAGGTCGTGGTGGTCAGCGGCTCGGGCTCGGAAGGAAAGCTCGTCGCTCTCTACCGCACCGCGGATCGGCTCGGTGGGGTGCTGACTCTCAGCCAACCGGCCAAGTTGATGGGCTATCGCCCGCTTCTGGCCGCCGGCGCATCGTTCGACGAGGCGCTGGCCCACGCTCGAGCCTGAACCTCGGTCGTTGACGGAGCCGGGGCACCGATCCTTCCTGTGTCGCTTGCCCCTCCCGAACGTCCATCGTCCGACGAACCATGTCCCTTTTGTTTGGACACACGGCGGAAGCGGTGCGAGGCCGCCAATGCCCAGGCGATCTCCTCTGCGCTCGGCTCGATGCCCCCGTAGGTGGAGCGCTCGACCATCCCCGTGACAACGCAGAGGTCATTAGCCTGGTCCGGCACTCCCTCTGCCAACCTCCGGCCGTAGTCCGACAGCGTCTCGTCGGTCCGCCGGGCAAGACCTAGTCGGACGCCGCCCCGAGCAAGGTCAGCTGCCACCTGTTGGGTCCACGTGGCCGGCCGATGGGCGTGGCGCCGGCGGGTCCATACGACAACCCCGACGGCACCGGTGACGATGACAACTGGGATCCAAGGGATTCGGCCGAGCGCACGCCCGAACGATCTGGTCAGTACCGAACCGGGTGTCGGATTGGCGAGAGGCACGGTGGCTGTCGGATCAAAATTCTGCCATCCGAAGCCAGGGAACCAGACCTGTACCCAGGCGTGGGCGTCCTTGGCCTGAATGTCGTAGAGGTCAGTGATTGGGTTGTAGGGGCCAGGGACATAGCCGACCGCCTCTCGGGCAGGAATGCCAAGACTGCGCAACATGACGACGGAGGCGGTCGAGATCTGCTCGCAGTAACCGCGGCGGGAGCCGAACAGGAACGAGTCCACGGCGTCAGCCCCGGCCGGCAGGGGAGGGATCTCCGAGGTGTAGCGGACATGGGTGGTCATCCAGTGGCCGATGGCCTGCACCTTGTCGTAGGTGTGCGGGTCGTAGGAGTACGGATCAGATTGAGCGGAACCACTCGCCGTGCCTCCGCCGCCTGCCGTGCCCGCAATTGCGGGGCCGTCCACCCCAGCGGTGATCGATTGGGCCAGTGCGGTGATCCTCCGGTCAGCGTGGGGGAGCTGCAGGTATCGGGCCCGCTCGTCGGCCGTGATGGTCTCCCGGTTGGCGGTGGTCCCGGGCGATCCGGCTGTACCTGTCGATCCGGCGGCGGTGGCCGAGCGGAGCTGGGCGGATGTGGCCGCGCTGTCGTTCGACACGACGGTGTAGATGGTCCCGGGTCCCATGGTGGACGTCGATGCGATACTTCCGTCGAGTGTGACCAAGATGGCCCTGGTCTGGAGGTAGATCCGTTGAGCGTTGTCCGCGTGGAAGACGAGGTTGGGCCCGCCGTCGGTCAGATAGAAGGTCTGAATGTCCTCGGCGCCTGAGGCCAGTGTGGCTATCTGATCCGGTTGGGTGGAGATGATGAACGGTGAGCCGCCACTCACCCGCTCGACCCCGCGCCCGCCGAGCGGATTGGCCGACTGGATCCACGAGCGCCCATTCCACGAGTCGAATGTCTGGCCGACCCAGTAATTGGGGCGGGAGGCGCGGACCCGCATGATGACCTGGTCCCCAAGCGAAATGCGGTCGGCCGTGTCGAGGGACGTTGCGAACCCGAGGAATCCGCCGACCCCGGTCCGTCCGGCAGCGTTGGCGGCATGGGCCGGCAGCGCACCCTTGCCGTCGGTGAGATTGCTCGGCGAGGAGACGGGCTGGGAATTGGGAGATGAGGACGTGAAGGCCAGACTGGTCGATACCTTTGGGGCGGGAAGAACGGCGACCAGCACCAAGGCGGCCGCTCCGACGAGGGCGCCGGCGGCCACGAGGGGGCGCCACGGCACGCCGTCGGTTTCGGACACCGACTGCCACATTGCGACGAGCCCCCACACGCCACACCCGACCCACGCCAGGACCCAGGCGCCTAGTGCCAGGTCCACCGACTGCGAGGCGGCTACGGCAATCAGAGCGGTCGAACCCGTGAGCGAGTAGGTCACGTCGCGCCGCGACGGCACGTCGAATGCGTGGGTCGACAGCACCCAGGCGAACAGCACGGCCAACGGGGCCTCGACCGTAGCGATGTCGCCCGGGCTCGCCGTGCGGGTCACGGTGAGGATGAACCAGACGAAGCCACCCACTGCGCAGAGCGCCAGGATCGGTTTGACCCCGGTCCACGGGTGAGCTCTCCGGCGGTACGAGACGATGTTGCCCAACGCCGTCGCCACCACGGCGAACAGCGAGACGGCCGGGCTCAGCTCGCCCTCGGACCAGCATGCGCCGATCCCGATCACTACGGCTGAGGCCGAGGCGGCCCGGAAGGAGATCGAGTGCTCTGGCGGGCCTGGTCGGTTGACCTCGACGAACCGCTCCCACAACGTCATGTCGAGACTGTCCTGGCGATCGAGCTCCCCGATCGAGCTCTGACCTCACCCTGGGTTAAGGGCGTCACCCTGGCACTGCCCGAGCCAGGCGACGCCCGAGGTCAACCTGGTCGGACACCAGGCGGACCACCCGCCCGGCCGGCTCGCTGGTGATCAGCACGACAGGGCGCCGGCGGGCCAGGCAGTCGCCGACGGCGGCCATCATGTGCTCTGCTTCGGTCTCGGCGGCCACAGGGTCCAGCGGTAGTGCCAGTTCCACCACGATCGGCTCGTCGGTCTGACGCTCGAACTCGCGAACCATCAGGGCGCCTGCGTGGGCGGTCGCCGGCCAGTGCACGGCATGGCGGGCATCGCCGGGGGAGTAGGGGCGCACCCCACGTGGCTCGCCGATTCCCGAGGGCACCCGCAGGGTCGCCTCACCGATCGCGTCGGAGGCCGTGGCCAAGGGTCCGTCGTACTCCCCGACGCGAGGAGCTACGTGGAGCTGGCGGGGTAGCACGAGTTCGAGGTCACGGGCCCACCACAGCAGGCCGAAGGGCGCGCTGGAAGCGACCTCGATGACCATTGCGTCGAGGACGCCACGCCGACTGGAGGTGCAACGCAACGCAACGGACCGGGTGCCGCGCTGATGGCCTCCCGCCTGGCGCTCACCTCCCATCGGATACACCGGCCGGAGACGGATCGGCCGGTCGACGTCGATGGTCAATTCGAATGATTCGCCGGCCCGGGCGTCGGAGGGGCAGCTTGTGCAGGTCACCCTGGCCCTTGCGGCTGGCACTCCCGGGGCGAGCAGCCCGACTAGGAGGAACGCGCCGAGCAGCGCACCGACGCTCTGCACCCATCCCGAACCGCTGGAGTGGGCGACGCCGGCCCAGGCCACCATCGAGATGAGGCTTCCGGCTACTGGGCCGATCCAGGCCACCGGGTGGGCGCGGCGTCGAAGGCGCAGGCCGCGAGGGACGGACAGCGAGTCGGCCGGGCGGCGCAACCGGTGAAGGCGCCAGGACACGATGGTGCCCCCCACGAGCGCGGTGGCGCCGATGGCGATCCCGATGGGGGCGGTTTCGGTCCCGAACAAAATTCGGGATAAGGCGACTCCGCCCATGCCGGCCGCCACTCCGACAAGTGCGGCCTGGATGGCTCGACGCCGGTCCTTCTCCCGACGATGCTTCGCCGAACTACTCACGTGGTGGGTGCGGGGGTGTCGGCGATGACCCGACCGACCAGCACCGGACCTTCGCCCGCTGTCCCGTCGGCGATGAGCCGGTGGGACAGACAAGCCACGGCCACTGCTTGGATGTCCCCGGGGGTGACGTACGGGCGGCCCGACAGCACGGCATGGGCCTGGGCGATGCGCAGCAGGGAGATGGCGGCCCGGGGGCTGGCTCCCAGACGGACGGACCCCGTCGAGCGCGTGCCTCGTACCAGCGCTACGGCGTACTCGGCCACCTCGCGGACGACGAGCACGTCGGCGGTGGCGGCGATGGCCCGCTCCCAGCGCGCCGTGTCGGCCACCGGCACCAGGGAGTCGAGGGCGTAGCGGCCCCCGTTGTGGAGCACCAGGCGGGTTTCGACGTCGGCGTCGGGGTAGCCGATGGAGGTGGAGATCCCGAAGCGGTCGAGTTGGCTTTCGGCCAGAGGATAGGTGCCCACCTGTCCGATCGGATTCTGCGTCCCGATCACCAGGTGCGGGCGGGGGAGGGGCCAAGACTCGCCGTCGACCGAGACCTGCTGTTCCTCCATCGATTCGAGGAGGGCCGACTGGGTACGTGGCGGGGTCCGGTTCATCTCGTCGAGGAGGACCACGTTGGCGAACACCGGGCCAGGACGGAACTCCCAAGTGGATGTGTCGGGGGAGTAGACCGTGACTCCGGTGATGTCCGAGGGCAGAAGGTCGGGGTGTCCTTGCACTCGCGAGAGTTGGGCACCGAGAGCGGCGGCCAGCGCACGGGCGAGTACGGTCTTGCCCACCCCGGGCACATCCTCGACCAGTAGATGGGACCCGGAAAGTGCGGCCAACACGGCGGACGTGACGGCCACCGGGGTGCCGAGCAGGACCCCGGAAAGCGCGGCGTGGAGGTCGCGGGCCAGACGTACGGCGTCGTCGACCGGTGCAACGGAGGGCACGGGCACGGCTCCGGTGAACGAGGTGGCCACGGCGACGACAGTGGGATCTGGTCCTGGCAGGTCACCCGCACCCCGTGTCTCGATGCCGGTGGTCATGGGTCTCCTGCTTCCCCGGCCGGGGCCGGTGGGTCCGACGACGGCGCCGCGGGTGTTCCAGCTCCCAGTGTAGGGGTCGGCATTGCCGCACTTCAACGTACCCTGACGGTCTGCACCTGACTGCACCCGGCTGCACCGGTCAGTTCAGAAGTCGATTCCCGAGAGTTCCGGCACCGAGCCTTCGGCCCGGGACCGGGCCTCCAACCACCGCGACCGGGCCGATTCCCGCTCCGTGTGACTGCGCAGAGGCAGCACCTCTTCCCTCGGCATCCATGCCGCAGCGACGTCGTCCTCGCCGGCCCAGGTGCCGATGGCCATGCCGGCCAGGAACGCAGCCCCGAGGGTAGTGGCCTCGAGTACCGGGGAGACCTCGATCGGGCGCCCGCAGGCATCGGCAAGCGCCTGGGTGAAGACGTGGTTGGCTGTCATTCCGCCGTCTACCCGCAGCGAGCCGATGGGCAGGCCCGAGTCGGACTCGGCGGCCTCCAGCAGGTCGGCACCGCGATGGGCCACCCCCTCGAGGACGGCCCGCACCAGTTCTGCCCGGCCGCTGCCCCGGGTGAGTCCGGTGACCGTGCCCCGGGCGCCGAAATCCCATACTGGGGTCCCGAGGCCGAGGAGGGCTGGAACGAACCAGACATCACCGGTATCGGGACACCCGGCCGCAACCGTCGCCGAGTGAGCGGCATCGTCGATGATCCCGAGGTCGTCCCGCAGCCACTCGATGCAGGTGCCGGCTGACAGCATGATGGCCTCGAGTCCCCAGGTGACGCAACCATTCCGGCGCCAGGCGATGATCGGAATCGTGCCAGCCGGGCCCCGCACCGCCTGGGGCGGACGGGTGGTCCCGATGCACTGGTCGAGCATGCCTCCGGTCCCGAAGGTGGCCTTGGCCTGGCCGGGTGCCATGCAGCTCTGGCCGATGAGCGAGGCCTGCTGATCCCCGGCCATTCCGGCGATCGGGGGTGCGCCGGCCAACGTCGAGGCCGGACCCACGATGCCTGACGAGTCGACGATGGCGGGCAGGACAGCCTCGGGAATCCGTAGCGCTGACAGCAGATGCTCGCTCCATCCGTTACCGTCGCCGTGGATGAGGCCGGTGACACCGGCATTGGTGGCATCGGTCACGTGCAGTGCACCGGCCGACAGGATCCAGGCCACCCAGGTGTCGATGGTCCCGAATGCCAGTTCGCCCCGCTCGGAGCGCACCCGGTCGGGGTCGACCAGGTCCAGGATGGCGGCCAGTTTGGTGGCCGAGGCATTGGGGGCGATCCGGATGCCCTCCCCCTGGAGCTCGATACAGGCACCTACGGTGCGGAGATCCTGCCAGCCGAGTCCGGGAGCGACCGGAATCCCGGTGGCGCGGTCCCACACCAGGGTCGACGCCCGCTGGTTGGCGATGCCCACTGCTTCGACCGGTCCTCCTTCGGCCAGGCTGCGCGCCGCCACGTCGACCACGGCTGCGGCGATGGCGTTTCCGTCGAATTCGACCAGTCCCGGAAACGGTGTATCGGGAAGGACGGAGACATGGTGGATGTGTTCGACGGTGGCGTCGGGGCGGACCACGGCGCCTCGGACTCCGGAGGTGCCGACATCGATGACCAGGATGCTCATGGCCAGGGCACCGGCCCGAAGGCGGTGGGCAGGCCGAGTTTGCCCGGGTTGAGGATGCCGTTCGGATCCAGGGCATGTTTCACCGATGCCAGAACATCGAACGCGTCACCGAGGCTCTCGGCAAGGAAGCGGCCGCGGTTGAGGCCGATGCCGTGGTGGTGGCTGATGGCACCTCCGGCATCGATGGTGGCCTGTGTCACGTTGCTCCAGGCACTGCGGTAGTAGTTGCCCACCCAGGCGTCCCGTTTAGTTGGGTCGATGTCGTCCGGTGGTCGCCCGGCGAACGTGAAGTACAGGCAGGCGCCGTCGGTGTAGGCGTGACTCTGATGAGACGACGCGGCAAGCGTGCCGTCCACCCCGCCGAGAGCTTCGAGCACCGCCGTGTAGAGGCCGGGTAGGGCGGCCCACCGGGCCGCAACCTCGACGGTGTCCACGACCACGCCCGACCGCCATAGCGGAGCGAGGGCGGAGACATCGTTGCGGTGGGCGAGCCACCGGTCGACCAGACCGATGTCGAGCCCGATGGTCCCCCCACATTCTTCGTCCACGATGGCCAGGGTCGCCTCCACCAGCGCCGGATCGGACTCGTCCAGAACGATCAATACGTTGGTGGCGGGCTGGTCGAAGTTCCGTCCCGACTCGGTGGTGTCGTAGAGGCGGAGAACGGCAGGCGAGGCGCCCCGGCGCAGCATCCGGCGACAGGCGTCGAGTCCGTCAGCGAACGTGGCGAATCCGACGGCCCGACGTCCTTCGCCTTCGGGCACGGGATGGACCCGGAACCGGCCTTCGGTGATCACCCCGAGGGTGCCCTCGCTGCCTACGAAGAGTTGCGTGAGGTCAGGTCCGGTGGCCGAGCGTGGCCCGGTGCCCCCGGTGCGCACGATCCGTCCGTCAGCCAGGACGACCTCGAGGCCGAAAACCATGTCTTCGATCTTTCCGTAGCGGTTGGAGTACTGGCCGGCCCCTCGACAGGCCAGCCACCCACCCACCGTCGAGAGTTCCATCGACTGGGGCCAGTGGCCGAGGGTGAGCCCGTGGCCATCGCGCAGGCCCGATTCGACGTCGGGGCCGAAGGTGCCGGCCCGCAGGTCGGCGACGAGCGAAGTCGAGTCCACGTCGCCGATGCCGGCCAGGCCACACAGGTCGAGCGCCACCCCACCGAAGAGGGGGATCGATGCGCCGCAGACACCACTGCGGCCGCCCGCCGGGGTGACGGGAATGCCGGCATCGTCGCATAAGGCAAGCACAGCCGATACCTGAGCGGTATCGGTGGGACGGGCCACCAGGGCGGGCCGCGATGGCACGGCACCTGCTGCCGCCCAGCCGATGGCCAACGGCCACCAGTCCCGACCGGCCTCGGCCCGGTCCTCGTCGAGCACGGACACGGAGTTGCAGGCATCGCCCAGCCGACGGGCCAAGTCGTCGTCGATGTCCACTCGGGCTGCGTCGAGGCGGTCGACCACGCCACCCCGGACGGTGTCGATCGGGGTGACCGGGGTGGGCTGGATGGACTGGACGGGCTGGCTCATGACCCGGCCTGCCCGGCACCATCGCCGGAGCCGCCAGCTGCGCCGACCGGGGGAGTTCGGCCGGTGCCCATTGATCCGGTGGATCGCTCCGGGTCGAGTCCGGCACGGGTCAATTCGGATCGGATTCGTGCGGCATAGGCATCGGCCTCGGACCGGACCCGGGCGTCGTCCCACCCGAGTTCGGGACCGATGAGGGCAGCTACCGTCGGGGCGGCATCGACGGCTGCCCTTGCATCGCGGAAGGATGACTGGGTGCGCCGGTCGAGGACGTCGGACACGGAACCGGCCATCTCGCGTCGCACGGCCCACAGGGCCTCGACGGCCAGGTAGGGAAGGCCGGTCACCAGCGGCTCGAGGAGCTCTGCCCGGCCGTCGGCCAGGGCCAGCACGGCCGGCGCTTCGGTGCCGTAGCGGCTGGCCAGGACGGCGGCGCGGGTAATTTCGGGGTGCTCGAGGTCGGTGCGCAGGTTGGCGCCGGTGCCTCCGGCTCGCGGTTCCGCCCGTTCGCCGGGGGGTGCCCCGTGGAGGCGAAGGTTCTTCGTCCGGCATCGGAGGCCGTTGCGGCCGAGGGCGCCGACCACCACGTCGACAGTGTCCTCGGCCATCTTCCGGTAGGTGGTGAGCTTTCCGCCCGTGACCGTCACGAGTCCGCCGTCTGATGTGCGCACGGTGTGGCGGCGAGACAGGTCGGCGGTGCGCTCGCTCGTCCCGCCCTTCTGCTCGGGAGCGAGTAGGGGACGGAGCCCCGACCAGATACCGGTGATGTCGGATCGGGTGAGCTGTCGGGTGGACACGGCGTTGGCTGCGCCGAGGATGTAGTCGACATCCTCCGGGGTACACGACGGGTCATCCAGCGGGCCGTCCCAGGCGGTATCGGTGGTGCCCAGATAGACCTGGTCACCCCACGACACCACGAAGATCGACCGTTTGTCCTCTCGCACCGGGATGACAGCGGCGATGTCGCACGGAAACGCCGCTTCGGGCACGGTGATGTGGATGCCCTTGGCCGGTCGGATGGAATGGGGGTCGATCCCCTCGTCGAAGGTGCGGACCTCGTCGGACCAGACGCCGGCCGCGTTGACCACCACCGAGGCACGGATGCCAAAGGGCGTCCCGCCGTCAGGAGCCACCGTGGCACCGCTCACGTGGCCCGACGCATCAGTCGTGAGACCGGTCACCCGGGTGTGGTTTGCGGCCACGGCCCCGTGGTCGAGCACGGCTGTTCGGAGCACGGTCAAGGTGAGCCGGGCGTCATCGGAGCGGGCGTCCCAGTAGAGGAAGCCGGCGGCCAGGCGGTCGGCCTGCAGCGTCGGCATGTGCTCGAGAGCTTGTTCTCTGGTGACCTTCTCGTGGCGGCGACCGATGCGCACACCACCGGTGAGGTCGTAGAGCCACAGCGCGGTCCGGTAGACGCGAGCGACACTCTTGTTGACCACACCGGGCTTGCCGAACAGGGGAATCAGAAAGGGCAGAGGCGACACCAGGTGGGGGGCGTTGTCGAGCAGCCGCTGCCGTTCAGCCAGATTTTCGTACACCAGCCGGTACTCGTGCTGCTGGAGGTAGCGCAGCCCCCCGTGGATCAGCTTCGATGACTTGGACGAGGTACCCGAGGCGAAGTCCACTTGTTCCACCAGGGCGGTCTTCAGGCCGCGGCTGGCGGCGTCGAGGGCCACACCGGCTCCCGTAATCCCACCGCCGATCACGAGCACATCGAAGGTCTCGTCCGCCATACGTGCCAGTGCACGGTCGCGGGAGAACGGCTCGGGGGCCGCCGACGATGACGGCGCGGGTACGGGCATGGGGAAAGCCTGCCACAGGTGGACGACGGGCCAATCCTGCGCCCTGCCGCCGTCACCTGCGCTCCCGAACCCATGGCTATCATTTTGGGACCCCGGTCGAGGCACGGCGTGGCGGTAGAGAGGTGGTACGGCATGACGCTGCAGGTCGTGGGAGCAGGGGTTGGGCGCACCGGCACCAATTCGTTGAAGCTGGCCCTTGAGCAGTTGCTGGGAGGACGGTGTCACCACATGTTCGAGATCCTTGCCGACCCCTCGCAGATCCCGTTGTGGACGGCCGCCATCGGGGGCGAGGTCATCGACTGGAACGCGCTGACGGCGGGATACGTGGCACAGGTCGACTGGCCGGGTGCGTCGTTCTGGCCCGAACTCGCTGCCGCGAACCCCGACGCTCTGGTGATCCTGTCGTTGCGGGATCCCGAGGCCTGGTATACCAGCGCCTCGAATACCATCTTCCAGGTCTTCGACAATGCGCCTCCGGAGATGGTCCCGTGGTTCGAGACGATGCGCCAGTTGCTGAGCGATCGCTTCTGCGCCGAGTTGGACGACAAGGACGCCATGGTGGCCGCATTCATCCGCCACAACGACGAGGTGCGGGCCGGAGTCGACCCCGGCCGGATGCTGGAGTGGACGGCCTCCGACGGGTGGGAGCCGATCTGCGAGCGTCTCGGACTCGAGGTGCCGGCCGAGCCGTTCCCCCGGACCAACGACACGAATCAGTGGAGGGCCGATCTCGGGATGCCGCCCGTCTGACCCGACGGGCCCGCCGGTTCACCCGAAGTGCCCGACCGTCACACCTCCGGGCGCACTCCGAACCGTTCCGTGTAGAACGCGAACCCCTCCCGTAGATCTGCCGGGTCAAGGTCAAACGGCGTGAGATCGTAGAGGACACCGCCGTACCCGCCCCGAGGGTGAGCCGCCACGAACGCCTGCATGGACGCGTCGGCAGGATCACTGGGCGGCAGGCCTGCCAGATCACGTATCCGGCGCACCATGGCGAGATCGTTGGCCATGAACTCGTCGAAGTGCACGTCGATGGTGCGCTCCTCGGGGAGCAGATCGCGGTCGATGACACACGATCGGAGCATCCGCTGCAGTCGGTCCGCCCAGTAGGTGCCGATGCCCACGGTGTCCACCCGGTCGTGGGCCAGCCGGGCGGTATAGGCCAGCATGGTGACCATCGAGACGGTGACGGGCACGGGGTCCCGGTGGGTCACCACGAAGGTGGCGTCGGGAAATGTGGCGAGGAGCGCCGGAATCTGCTCGAGGTGCTGGGGGGACTTGAGGACCCACCGGGTCCCGCCTCTCGACCACTGCAAGACCTGGAGCACCGTCTTCAGATACTCGTAGCTCGGTCGCTGGTCGCGTGCAAGGTAGGCATCTCGCCAGGACGGGATCGGTGCGATCGTCTCGAACAGCATGGTGGAGATGTCGATGGCGAGCAGTTGGATCTCCTCGTGGGCGTGGTCGACGGTCATCTCGTGCATTCGACGGAACTCGGGGAGCGCAGAGTTGAGGAAATCGAGACCCATGCCGACGCGGGCCAGCCGGGGGTCGGGCTCACCGGGGCCGGGACACTCACGTTCCGCCAATATGGGCTCCATGCTCTCCCAATAGGGGAGCGAGCGCAGGCGGTTGTCTGCGGAAAGAAGATTGTGGAGGTGGGTGGTTCCGGTGCGCGGCAGGCCGCAGATGATGATCGGGGCGGCGACTTCCTCGTCTCGGATCTCGGGATGACGAGTCAGCAGGTCCTGGATCAGTAAGCGGTTCTTGAGGAGCCCGGTCAGAAAGATCGACTGGGTCAGCACCCCGGCATCGTTGAGCCCGGCCTCTTCGTGAAGGGCGCGGCACAGGAGTTCCAGTCGGGATGCGTATCCGTCGGGCCCGAAGTCGTTGAGACCCGTTTCGGCGCATGCCTGGTTGGTCAGCGCGCCAGGATCCAGGGTGACGGCGGTGCCCGCCTCGGACAGGAGATCGAGCACCGATCGCGTCGCATCGTCGAACCGGGGCTCGATCAGGTCGTCCAAGCCGAACTGCGGCGGACGGACGGTGCCGGCGGTCATCGGTTGCGTACCGGCACCACGGACATCGGCACCTTGGACCACGGACATCGGCAACCTCGACACTGGCGGCTGGTCCGGCGACTCGGTGGACGTGGCATCGGTAGGTGGGCCCATCATGCAGATGTAGCACGATCACTGGACTCGTGCCCCGATGATTCCAACAATCATTGTTGATTGACAATTGTTGGTGATACGGTGAGAGGCGTGCGAACCCCCGAGGATCTGACAGGGCGGTTTCGGGCCTCCGGACGTAAGGTGACGCCCCAGCGCCAGTGCATCTTCCGGGTCCTCCAAGGCGATGAGACGCACCCGTCGGCCGAGGCCGTGCACGTCGCGGCCGCTCGGGAGATGGAGACCATCTCACGCAAGACCGTCTATCAGACGCTCCATGATCTGGCGGAGCTGGGGGAAATTGCAGTACTCGATGTCGGCACCGGTATGACGCGCTTCGACCCCAACGTCGACGATCCCCACCACCATCTGGTGTGCCGGTCCTGCGGAAGTATCCGCGACCTGATGGTCGACTTTCCCAGCCTGACGGTGCCCGCCGGAGCCGACCTCGGCTTCGAGGTGGGATCGGCCGAAGTCGTCTTCCGTGGGCTGTGCGAGTCCTGTCGCGACCCGTCACGCTCTCCAGAACCGACCGATTCCCGGATCTGATCTCCAGCATCCGACCAGCACGACCCGAAAGGAACACCATGCCTGAACTCAAGGACACCAAGACCGAGGCCAACCTCAAGGAGGCCTTCGCCGGCGAGAGCCAGGCGAACCGCCGCTACCTTTACTTCGCTCAGAAGGCGGACGTCGAGGGCTACCCGGATGTGGCCGCGCTGTTCCGCTCTGTCGCAGAAGGCGAGACCGGCCACGCCTTCGGCCATTTTGACTTCCTGCGGGAGGTGGGAGACCCGGTAACCGGTGCTGCCGTTGGACCCACCGAGGACAACCTCAAGTCGGCCATCGAGGGCGAGACCTATGAGTACTCTGAGATGTACCCGGGCTTCGCTCGCACTGCTCGCGGTGAGGGTTTCGAGGAGATTGCCGAGTGGTTCGAGACCTTGGCCCGGGCCGAAAAGAGCCACGCTGGGCGGTTCACCGAAGGCCTCACCTCGGTCTCCTGACGACCGATTTCGCTAGCAGTGGCGGCCGGTCGCCTGGGAGCCACCCTGGCGCCGGCCGGCGACTCGGCACCGTTTCCGGACGCACACCGACCAAGGACCGGCCATGACGACCACCTATACGCCCGACGACCCTGCCTATTTCGATGAGGGTGACCTCCGGGTCGAGCTCGAACGGGTCTTCGACCTGTGTCATGGCTGCAGGCTGTGCTTCAACCTCTGCCCGTCGTTCCCGACGATGTTCGATCTCATCGATGCCAACGACGGCGATGTGTCGGCTCTGACAGCGTCGGACCAGGACCAGGTCGTCGACGAGTGCTACCAGTGCAAGCTCTGCTACCCGAAGTGCCCTTACGTGCCGCCCCACGAGTGGCAGCTCGATTTTCCCCGCCTGATGATGCGGGCCCAGGCCGTGCGCCACGACGCAGGCCGCCCCGTCCGGGACCGCGTGACCGATCAGGCGCTGGCCCGCACCGACCTGCTTGGCCGGGTGTCCGTGGCTGCCGCCCCGGTGGTCAATGCCCTCACCGGTACACCTGGCTCGCTGGCTCGCCGGTTGATGGAGAAGACGGTCGGGTTGGCCTCCGAGCGTCTACTGCCTCCCTACGCGCGGACCCGATTCTCTACGTGGTTCCGCCGCCGGGCAGCCGAGCGTGGCCCGAAAGCGTTCGTTGCCGGGGCGGTCCAGGGCCGGGTGTCGGTCTTCCCGACCTGCTTCATCGAGTACATGGAGCCGGCTATCGGCCAGGACCTCGTGAAGGTCTACGAGCACAACGGCGTCTCATGCTCGCTACCCGAAGGTACGAAGTGCTGTGGTGCCCCGTGGCTCCACCAGGGCAACGTCAAGGAATTCACCAAGGTGGCCGCCCGCAACGTCACCGCTCTGGCCGCTGAGGTTCGCTCGGGCAAGGAGGTCGTGGTGGCCCAGCCGACGTGCGCGTACGTAGTGAAGAAGGACTATCCCCTGTATCTTGGCGGTACCGCGCTGGCCGCCGACGCCGAGCTGGTTGCCAAGCACACCGCTGACCCCGCCGAGTATCTGATGGCCCTCCATAAGGGGCCGGTTACCAGCCTGGTCATGGAGTTCGACGGTCGGGACGACGGATCGGTTCCCGACCAGGTCACCTATCACGTGGCCTGCCACCTTCATGCCCAGCACATCGGACTGAAGAGCCGGGACCTCCTCAAGGTGGCCGGTGTCAAGGCCACGATCGTGCAGCGGTGTTCCGGGATCGATGGAACGTGGGGCTACCGCGCCGACAACTACGAACTGGCTCGCAAGGTGGCGGCGCCAATGGCCAACGAGATCTTGGCGGCCGGCAACGAGGTGGTCTGCGGCGACTGCCACCTGGCCAACATGGCTATCGAACAAGAGACCGGTACGAAGCCGCTGCATCCGATGCAACTGCTGGCCCGGGCGTATGGAATCGACAAGGAACGACCGTGACCATCGACAAGGAACAACCGTGACCATCGACAAGGAACGACCGTGACTGCCAGCCTCCTGACATTGGGCGACATTGCCGACCAACGCGCCTATGAACGCGAGCGGGAAGAGTTCCGGCGTGAAGTGATAGCCGTGAAGAGGCTCCGCCGGGTGACTGTAGGGCCGGTGGTGACCCTGCTGTTCGAGAACCGGACGACCGTGCGTTTCCAGGTCCAGGAGATGGCCCGTGCCGAAAAGCTGACGACCGACGCGCAGATCCAACGCGAGCTCGACGTCTACAACCGGTTGCTGCCTGACGCTGGCGAGCTCTCGGCCACCCTCTTCCTGGAGCTGACCACTGAAGAGGAACTGCGGACGTGGCTACCCCGGCTGGTCGGGATCGAGCAGTCCATCGTCCTCGAGATCGGAGAAGGTACCGGTCGTCGCTCGGTGCGCTCGGAGCCCGAAGAGGGACACGAGTTGCATCTGACCCGCCGGGACGAGACCTCAGCAGTCCACTATGTGCGGTTCACGTGCACCTCTGACGATGTGGCGGCATTTGCCTCCGGACCGGTGCTGCTTGGGGTCGACCATCCCGAGTACAACGTGGGCAGGCCCGGCGTGTTGCTGTCGGAAGACACTCGATTCGAGCTCGCCCAAGATATGGCCGGAGCCTGATACCGCCCCCTACCGTCCAGTGAATTCCGGGCGGCGGCGAGCTAACGACGCGGCGATCCCCTCGCGGAAATCGGCCGTCTCCATCAGTCGTACCTGCTCGGCCCGCTCATGGTCGACCATGACAGCGAATCCGGCGACTACGTCAGCCCTCAGGGTGTTCCGGATCGATCGCACGGCCTGGGGGGCAGAAGCGGCGATCTCGACGGCCAGTGCATGAGCACCGGCCCGCGGGTCGATGTCGAGTCGGTCGACCAGGCCGATGGCCAAGGCTTCCTCCCCGTTGATCCGCCTTCCCGTAGTCAGTAGCTCGAGGGCCCGCTGCCGGCCGACCACGGCAGGCAAGGTAAGGGAGATACCGAAGCCCTGGTGGAAGCCGAGTCGAGCGAAGTTTGCCGAAAACCGGCTTGATGGTGTCGACACCCGGAAATCGGCGGCCAACGCCAAGCCGAGCCCCCCGCCGACGGCCGAACCCTGGACTGCGGCCACCAGGGGAAGCGGTCCGTCGATGAGCCGGCCGGCCGTCCAGTAGAGGGTGGCGAGGGCCTCGGGCTCCGGCTTGTCGGTAGCCCCGAAATCGAGACCGGCGCAGAAATGCTTGCCCTCGGCGCACAGCACGACGGCTCGGCCGCCATGGTCAGCGGCCCAGTCGATGGCCTCCAGGATGCCGCCCAACAGGGCGGTGTCGAAGTAGTTGGCCGGCGGGCGGTGGAGTTCGACTTCGGCCACGTGGTCGTCGACGCGGGCAGTGACATCGCCGAAGGTGGCAGTGGTCGATGCGGGGCTCATTGGTGCTCCGATTCGGTTGGGGAGAGGTCAGGTCGGGGGAGTCGGTTCAGCAAGGGTCAGAGGTTCGGTCAGCGTTTGCGGATCAGAGTTGAGCCAGCCGGCCACCTCAGCTGCGACCTCGGCATCGTGCTGGCCGCTCAGAGCGGCGTGGCGGTGCACGGTCGGCCTTGGGTGCAGCGAAAATCGGACGGGTTGAGGGATGACCTTGTAGCGACCGGCCAGCGGATGGTCGTCTTCGGGCAGGGCGTCGACCAGCTCTTCCAAGGTGGGTAGAGCCGACGCCGGGATGCCGACGCCGGCACAGAATCCGAGCCATTCGGCCGTCGTCCGGGTGGCAAGAACCTCGGCCACGTCCCGGTAGAGGGTGTCAGCGTGTGCGATCCGGCTTCGGGCCGAACGGATGCGCCCGTCCTCCGCCAGGTCAGGGCGACCGGCCTCGCGAAAGAGATCCTCGTAGTTTTCGCGGGTGTAGGCCAGAACGTTGATCCAGCCGTCGCTGGTCCGCTGGGGCTGGCGCTCGGGATTGAGGATGCGGCCGTACCCGGGCGGTCCCTGGGGTGGTACCGCCGTCGCCGCCCCGGCGTGCTCGACCAAGGTAAAGGCGGTCATCACGTCGATCATGGGGACTTCGACCCGCTGGCCCTGCCCGGTCCGCTCCCGCTCGAGCAGGGCGGCCACCACGGCGTAGGCAATGGTCAGGCCGCTGACCTTGTCGGCCACGAGGCTGGGCACTAGGACCGGCATGCCGCCCTGGCGTCGGAAGGTGTCCGGCATGCCCGAGCCGGCTTGGATGACGTCATCGTAAGCGGGGGCGTCCGCTGCGGTGGAGTCCGAGGGATAGCCCTGGGCTTGGCAGAACACGATGTCGGGCCGGACCTTGCGCACATCGTCATAGGTCAGCCGGAGCCGGCCGAGGGTACCGGGCCGAAGATTGGTCACCACGGCGTCGACAGTGGCGGCAATATCGAGCAGGCGCTGTCGTCCGTCCGGGTCCTTGAGATCGAGGACCACGTTGCGCTTGTTGCGCAGCAAGTTGAGGGCGAGGCCGGAGAGCTGAGGAATTGGCCCGGCTGTCATGACCCGGCTGAGCGTGCCTTTCGGGTCTTCGACCGTGATCACGTCCGCTCCGAGGTCACCAAGGATTTGGGTGGCCAGCGGGCCCATGATGACCGAACT
>JAYVYR010000203.1:0-2189 GCA_043784065.1 Acidimicrobiaceae bacterium | reverse complement strand
CGACGGCGGGCCGACTGGTGCCGGTGTTGCGGTCGCTCCTCGACAACGTGCCCGACGCCGGTCGGCCCCTGTTCGCCGCCACCCGTGCGGCGGGCGAGCCCGACGATCCGGTGGCGGCCCTCTGGCTCTGGTGTACCTGCCTTCGCGAGCACCGGGGGGACGGGCACGTGGCCACCCTCACGGCGGCGAGTCTCGACGGGTGCGAGGCGCTCGTCCTGTTCGCCGCGTCCGAAGACCTGCCCGTCGAGCTGCTCCGGACGTCACGGGGGTGGTCGGAGGACGAGTGGACCTACGCTCGCGACCGACTCGGGCGGCGCGGCCTGGTGGACGACGGGAGTATCACCCCGATTGGCGCGGCCCTGCGTCGATGTTTCGAGGGCACCACCGACGATCTGGCCGGCATGGTGACCGGACCCGCCTCTGCAGCGGTGGGTGCGTCGCTATTCGCCGGCCTGTCTCCGGTAGCGGCCGGCGTGCGGGCTGCTGGGGTGATCGCCTACCCGAACCCGATGGGCCTTCCCGAGCCGGCCTGACTCCTCGGCGACAGATCAGGTTCGCGGGGTGACGCTGGGCTGTCCATCGCGGTCCGGTGTCGGCACTGCGCCCGGTACATCAGCCCCGATGAACTGCTGGCTGTCCTCGTCCCACGGAACGATCGAGGCCAGGAATTCGTCGGTATCCTGCCGGGCGGCCGTCATTCGCTTTTCGGCGCCTACCGCCAGCAGCCTGCCGAGTACCGGAATCTCCCATAGCGACTCGGCCCGGAGAATGGCCATGACCACCGGCACCAGGTGTTCAGCGGTGTCGAAGACCACGTAGCGGGGGAACCACTCGGGCTCGTACTTGGCGTTGAACTTCCACAGCGACTCGATCTGGGCGAAGTTGGAGAGCCGCTTCAGGAACCAACGCTCGGCCCGCTGCACCGTGCCGTCACCCTTCTCGCCGGCCAGGGTGGAGCGCATGGCGGCAAAGTTGAGGCTCAGGCCCTCGAACCCTCGGGCGGCTAGGTGTTCGATGGTGGAGCAGAGCGCGAAGTCGAGCAGTCCGTTCGGGTGGTTGCCCGGATCGCGCCGCATGAGGTCGAGGGAGAAGCCGTTGATGCCGGTGGCCGGCACGAACTGGCACATGGCGGCCGCCGCCCCTTCGGGGGTCCGCACCACAGTCAGGAGCAGATCGGAGTCACGAGGATCGAAGATCCGGCCCAGCATCATCGAGAAGCCCCGCTCGTGCTCGCCCTGCCGGGACAGGGCCATCAGGGAGGTGAGCTCCCCTGTCAGCGCCGGATCGATCTTCGACGGGTCGTGGAAGGTGACCGTGTAGCCGTAGTTGTTGATGCGGTTATGGGCCTGGCGCAGCCCCTTCATGTGCTTGCCGGCCAGGCTGAAATCTTGGAGCTTCACCACAGCTTCATCGCCGAGGTAGATGTTGTGCATCCCCGAGTCCCGATAGGTGGGTAGCCACGTGTCGCCGGCACCCATGACGGCGGTCGTCCATCCATGGGTATCAGCGAATGCCCGGAACGCACCCCACACCTGTTCGCGCTCGTTGCGGGGGCCGATGGGATCGGGGGAGATCAGGCACACGCCGCCGTAGACGGCGTAGGCCACCAAGCTGTCACGGTGGAAGAACCACTTCTTGTCGGATCGCAACGCGAAGTAGTCGAGGGTGGAGGAACCGTGGCGCCGGACGATGTCCCGGGCCCGGAACTCGGCGGCCCGTCCGGAGCCGAGGCGCCGGTCCACTACCGGCCGGGTGAGCAGATACAGGGTTACGGCCACCAGGCAGATCCCGATGGTCAACAGGGCGGGTGCCAGAAACCGGTCGGCCCGTTCCGGTAGATCGATGGTGGTGATGCCGGCGAACCGCTCGGATACCGCCCAGAAGGTCTTCCACCACGGCAGTGTCAGGTTGTGGTGGCGGCCGATGTGGGTGAAGAGTTCGATGGAGACGGTGGCCAGGACGGCGATGCCGAGGGCGACCGAACCCAGAGTGATCAGGGCCGACCGCATGGATGTGGCGTCAGAAGCAGCCTGGAACTCTTTGCGATTGACCAGGAGGAAGCCCAGGACGACACCGGCGATCAGCGATTCTTCGATGTCTGCACCGGCCAGCACGTGCAAAAAGATCGAGCCGCCGAGGATGGCGACGGCCACCCGCAAGGCCCGGCGTTGACCTCGCAGCACGCCGCG
>JAYVYR010000202.1:0-2275 GCA_043784065.1 Acidimicrobiaceae bacterium | reverse complement strand
GATGTCCGGGTGAAGAATCGGAGGTCGGTGTCTTGGAGGGAGCCGGTTGCGGGAGGGCTCCACCGTCCGCAAAGTAGACGGAGGCCGATGTCGAAGTGGGAGACGTTGGGGACGGAGATCACCAACAGCGGCTCGCCGTGCTTGAGGCACCACCCGGACAGTGCGGTCAGAAGGTCCTGGGGTTCGGGGAGGTGCTCGACAAGGTCGAGGACAATCAGGGCCCCGACCTTGTCGATGTCGTTGAGTGCGGAGAGCACCGATTCGGGATCGTCTGGGTTCCACTGGGTCGAGCCACATCCTGGTTGTCCCGTCAGGCCCGCACCGACCGGTGGGATCGAAAGGCTGCAGGACGCGATGTCGAAGGCTCGTAGCATCTCCGCGGCAACAGGTGATCCTGCGCCCAATTCGACTGAGGTGCTCGTCCGGTCGAGCATCAATTGATCGACCAGTCCGGCGGCACTGGCGGCCAGTACCTCTTGGGGCGAACGGGCGCCCCGGGCCAGGCCGGCTGCCGACGACGATTCGAGCGGCGGCCCGCTGGTGGAGGAAACCGGTGCCCCCGCATCGCCCTGCCCTTGGGTGGGGGAGTCGATCAGCACAGCGCGGGTCGCTTCGAGGAAGGCCCGCCCGAATCGCTCGTCGGGCTCGAGATGGTTCCCCTCCGCCCACTCGTTCCACGCCAGAATGAACAGGAAGTTCTCTTCCTCTGGCACCTGGGCGACGGACTCCACCGTCTGGCGAAGCCACCGCTCGTAGGCCTCCGGTGTGGCGCCGTCGAAGATGGTCGCACCGAGTTGTCGGCGCGCCGTGTTGTCCCAGCTGACCATGACCGATGGGAACCGTTTCCAGGCCGGTGGTGGCCGTCGCATCTGTCTGTCCACCGAGGCCTGGTAGTCAAGAACCCGATGTCCGTGCAATCCCCTCACCGGGCTGAACAGTTGGTCCCTGGCATTCGGCATGAACCCCACGCTGGCGTCCATGCCGAATGCCTCCGGCCCCTCTTCGGGCGGACCCCAGCTCTCCACGTAGCAGAGGTAGAGATCGGGAAACCCGGCCTTCTGGACCTCCTTCCGCCAGGTCTCGAAGGTTCGCTTCGGGGAGGGGAGGAGGGTGGGGCGGTAAACCAACAGCATCGGTCGCCCGTGGATTTTGATGTAGCGGTCGTCGGAGAATGCCGTGATCAAGTAGCGGATGTGGGCGAGGTCGTCCTGGTCGCTGTACTCCTGGGGAATGAGGACCTTGCCCGTCTGGGCGTCCCAGTTGCGGGTCCATTCCTCGTTGGCCCAGCACAAGGCGAATGGGAAATCGGGGGAGCCTGAGGCCAGTACCTCCTCGAAGGGGCGCTCGAGGAGTCGCTTCCCGTTGAACCAATAGTGGTAGTAGACGAATCCCGAGATCCCGTGCTCAGCGGCCAGATCGGCCTGGGCCTGGCGTACCTCGGGGACTCGTAGGTCGTAGTAACCGAGCTCGCCGGGGACGTGGGGCTGGTAGTGGCCCGGAAAGCTGGGCCGAGCCCTACTGACGTTGGCCCACTCGGTGAATCCCTTACCCCACCACTGGTCGTTTTCGGGAATCGGATGGTATTGGGGCAAGTAGAAGGCCAGCGCTCGTGGCGTTACCTTTTCGGCATGCCCCCCGATCTTGCCCATGTCTCTCATTCTAGGGTTGCCGGGGGGAGCGGTCGGCGCAGCGCGGTCGCACGGATCGTAGATAGGAGTGTGCCGGTGGCCTTCCGGCGCCGATTGGTAGGGGGCCGGTCGAGCTTGCGGAGGGCGTAGTACCCGATGTCGACCTCGGAATCGCCCCAGTCGCGGACGATCTCCGTTTCGAAGAGTTCGAGCCCGACGTGGGCAGCCTCGGTGATGATGTCCTCGTACGTCCCATGGAGGGACGGATCCTCGACCTGGAGTCCGCGGCTGCGGTTCCACAGCGCATCGGTGCCACGTTCGATGTCGATGGTCAGTGCCACCAGGCCCCCAGTCCGGACTCGGTCGGCGATGTCGGCAAGCATGTCCCGTCGCCCTTTGGCTGGGACGTGCTCGATGACGCTGATGGAGTACGCGCCGTCGAACTGGTTGCGCCGCGGTACCTTGCTCAAAGTGGTGTTCCATGATCGGTGGGCCAGACCGGCCTCGGCGTAGTCGAGATAGTCCCACTCGTTCCAGTCCGGTTGCGGTGGCCATGTTCGTCGAATCGGGGATGGGTCGACCGTGTCGACCAGGTAGCCCCGACTGGTCAGGAAGGGAGCGAGAGGGGTGACCCCCGCACCGACATC
>JAYVYR010000201.1:0-3850 GCA_043784065.1 Acidimicrobiaceae bacterium | reverse complement strand
GGGGCCTTGACGGCAACCGAGGTGAATGTGCCACGGATCTTGTTGACCACCAGGGTGGCCAGGGCTTCGCCCTCGACATCCTCGGCGATGATCAGCAGTGGCTTGCCGGTCTGCATGACCTTCTCGAGCACAGGCACGAGGTCGTGGACGGCGCTCACCTTGCCGTTGACGAAGATGATCAGCGGGTCGTCGAGGACGGCCTCTTGACGCTCGGCGTCGGTCACGAAGTACGGCGACAGATAGCCCTTGTCGAACTGCATGCCCTCGGTGAACTCGAGCTCGATGCCGAAGGTGTTGGACTCCTCGACGGTGACGGTGCCGTCCTTGCCGACGCGATCGATGGCATCAGCCAGCACCTCGCCGATGGCCGTGTCGGCGGCCGAGATGGAAGCCACCTGGGCGATCTCCGTCTTCGAGTCGATCACCTTGGACTGCTTCTGGATCGAAGCCACGGCCGCGGCCACACCCTTGTCGATCCCCTTGCGGAGGCCGAGGGGATTTGCACCAGCCGCGACGTTGCGCAGTCCTTGGCGGATCAAGGCCTGGGCCAGCACGGTGGCCGTGGTGGTTCCGTCGCCGGCGACGTCGTTCGTCTTGGTGGCGACTTCCTTGACCAGCTGTGCACCCATGTTCTCGAAGACGTCCTCGAGCTCCACCTCACGGGCGATGGACACGCCGTCGTTCGTGATGGTGGGCGCACCGAACTTCTTCTCGATGACCACGTTGCGGCCCTTCGGCCCGAGGGTGACCTTGACCACGTCGGCCAGTTTGTTGACGCCGGCCTCGAGGCCGCGGCGGGCGGCCTCGTCGAACTTGAGGATCTTGGGCATTACTTCGTCACCTTGGCCAGGATGTCGCGGCTCGACAGGATCAGCAGATCCTTGCCTTCAGCGCTGATTTCGGTGCCGCCGTACTTCGAGTAGACGACGGTGTCGCCGACGACGATGTCGAGGGGGATGAGCTCGCCAGTGGTATCCGAGCGACGGCCGGGGCCGACGGCCAGAACCTCGCCCTGCTGGGGCTTTTCTTTGGCGGTGTCGGGGATGACCAGGCCGGAAGCGGTGGTCTCCTCGGACTCGCCGGGCTGGACGACGATGCGGTCGTCAAGGGGGTGCAGACTCATGATGCGGGCCTCCTGTGGCACGGTTAGCAGTCGAACGTTGAGAGTGCCAACGATACCCGGCCCGGATCGATTTGGCAACCGCGGGGCGAGAGTGCCAACAGCCCCCGTCGCACGCAGACGGGCGGGCCGGCCTACGGCGGCATGTGGCGGCGTCCTGCCGTGTCTGCCGGCGCTCAGGCGACGGTCAGAGTGAGCCCCTGGGACGCTGGGGCGCCGAGCCCGTTGTCCGCCACCACAGTTAGGTGGTAGGAGCCGACCTCGCCGGCGGTCGCCGTGCCCGACAGGAGGGCGGTCCCATTGCCGCTGGCGACCACGGTGAAGCCGGCGGGCAGCGTTCCCACCACGGATACGGCGGCGGCCGGAGTCGACGTTGCCCGCAGGGTGATCGACGCGGGCACACCAATTGCGGCCGTCGCCAACGGCGCGCTGGTGATCGACGGAACAGGCGCGCCGAGTGTCGAGATCAGGGGCACCAACTGGGCCTCACCCGTCGTCGGGGCGGGACCGCCGGCCTGGCCCGCAATCACGCACCACGAGCCGCGGATGCACCGCACACTGGAGAGCGATTCACTTGTGGTACCGGCCGGGAGCGGCACCGCCACCGGCGACCAGGCACCTGCCGACAGCTGCATGGCCTGTCCGAAGAACAGCCCCGTGCAGGTGCCGGTGGCCGGACATGCCACCGAGGCGAACCCGTAGAAGGTCGCCGCCGGGGCGACGACCGGCGTCTGCGTCCAGGTGCCCCCCGACAGTGTGGCCGACAGCGGATTTCCCGTTCCTCCGAACACGGGGAACCAGGCCCCCACGGCGACGCAGTCGGTGGTCGAGGTACACGAGACATCACCGAGCTGCCCGTAGGTCGCGCCGGGCGGCGCGGGCAGCACGTCCTCGGTCCACGTCGTGCCCGAAAGTTGCTCGACCAAGGCCTCGATTCCCCCGGGACCGCCGCTACCGACGGCGGTGCACTTCGTGGTCGACACACAGCTGATGCCGGCGAGAGTTCCGTTGCCGAGTGAGGACGGGAGGAGCGTGGCCGTCCAGATCCCGCCCGCCAGCGTTTCTGCGAAGAGGCCATTTCCCGCGCCGAGCGGCGTGCCGACGGCCACGCACGAACCAGCGGACGCGCACGACACGGCGTCTACGTCCAGGAACCCCGTGAACCCTGCGGGTGTCGGGAGGGACTGCACCGTCCACGTCTTGCCCGTGGACACGGCCGCTGACTGGCCGCTCACCACCACACAGGTCTTCGCCACACAAGAGACGGACGGGTAGAAGTTGTAGCTGGTGGGCAGCGGGTAGGTGACCGGAACCCACCGGCCGCCGGACAGCTCGACCACAACCGCGAACTGTTGCGCCGAAGCGTCGTAGTACCGCCCCACGCCCGCGCACCGCACCGGCGAGCACGAGACACTGTCGAGGCCGGCATAGGAGGGTCCCGGGAGGATGGCGGACGTCCAGGTGCTACCCGATCCGGTGAGCACGGCCATGGCGTGGGGGGCGAAAAACCCGGCGGACTCGAATGCCATGCACACAGTCGCCGACGGACAGGTTCCGGCGAGGGACGAGCTGGTCGACGGGAGCCCCGCCGAGGAGATCAGGCCCCAGATGCCGGCGGACAGCGTCTCGACGACCGGGCCCGGTCCCCACGCAGTGCATGTGGTCGAACCCGGGGGGCACGACACCGAGGTCAACGGGGCGCTCGACGGCAGTGCTGTGTCCGCCGTCCACGTAGTGCCCGTGAGCCGTTCGGCCCACCCGCTGCCGTGGGTGCCGACGGCCACGCAGGACCCGGCCGAAGCGCAGGAGACCGATGCCAGAGTCGATCCCGACACTGCGGAAGCGAGCGTCGCCTTCCACTTCGCCGCTGCACCGACTTCGAGGAGGGCCACACCGACGTTGGTGGTTCCGACCGCCGCGCACGACGTCGGCGTCGGGCATGACACAGAAGTCAGGGTGTCACTCGTGACCCCGGAAGGAAGGGGGAGTACAACTTCGGTCCAGGCTCCCTTGGCCAGCCGCGCTACGAACGCGTAAGGACCCGGCCCTGGGGACAGCTGAACAGTTCCTGACGCCGTGCACGACCCAGCGAAGGGACAGGACACACCGGACAGCGATGCCATCGACGATCGGACCGGGTCGAGGCCGACCAGCGGCGTCCACGTGCTGCCGTCGAACTTCTCCACGAGCGAATGGGCGACGGTGGTGCCAGCAGTCATGACCCCGTAGGAGCCGACGGCCACACAGTACGTTGCGGACGCACAGCTCACGCCCGACAGCTCTGCGCTCGGGGCACCCGCCGGCAATGGCAGCAGCCCCTGTGCCCATCTGCCGCCATGGAGCGTGGCCACGAATGCACCGGTATTCGCAGTGGCGCCCGGCAGGAGAGCGGTGCCGACGGCGACACATGCGATAGGCGAAGCGCACGACACTCCAGCCACGGTCCCCTGTACCGGACCCGCCGTCGTCCACGGGAGGGTCCGGCTCTGCCACGACGGCGCCGCCGCACCTGCGGTCGGGGCCGCGCTGATCACCACCGTAGTGATGCCCAGTCCCATGAGTGCCGCTGCGAACAGTCGTGCCACGCGCCCACTACGAACTCTTGCCATGACGCCTCCCGAGCGATGTTGCCCCAGCATCGCCCGGACCCTTGCCCGCATCCGCCGGTCCCCCTCGTGGGACGGGGCTGCCACGTCCGACTTCCCCGGCGAGACTGTACCGCACAGCGCT
>JAYVYR010000200.1:0-7906 GCA_043784065.1 Acidimicrobiaceae bacterium | reverse complement strand
GAGGCCATGGCGACCCTGGCCGCAGCGGCTGTCGCCACCACGACGATCCGCCTGGGCCCCTTGGTCACCTCGCCCAACTTCCGTCACCCGGTCCTGTTGGCCAAGGAACTACTGACGCTCGATGACCTCTCCGAGGCCGACTCGTGGTGGGGATCGGGTCCGGTGGCACCGGCTTCGATGCCGATGCGCTGGGTGATCCAGCATGGACCCCGGCTGAACGGACGGGCCGCTTCATCGAGTTCACGTCGCAGATCGACCGATTGCTGACCTACGACGAGACGACGTCGAAAGGTACCTACTACTCCGCCCGCGATGTGGTCCGGTACCCCGCACCACCCGCGTCACCTCGGCCACCCTTCGTGATCTCGGCGCTCGGTCCCCGGGCCATGGCGGTGGCCGCAGCATTCGGGCAAGGGTGGGTCACCACCGGAGTCGCATCTCGAGGTGCGCATGTCTCGACGGAGGCAGCCGTAGCCCAACAGTTGGCTGACCTGGACGTCGCTCTCACCAACAATGACTGCGACCGCACGTCAATCGAGCGCGTTCTGCTCGATGGTTTCGGTGACGAGCCCACGCTCGATTCGATAGACGCCTTTGTCGACGTGGCCGGCCGCTATCAGACGCTCGGCATCACCGAGTTGGTCGTCCACTGGCCGATCGATGACTCACTGTTCGCCACCGATATGAAGCTGCTCGAGCGGATCATGACCGAAGGGGCGTCCCAACTCGGCCGATGACCCTAAGGCTCAGCGCTGTTTGCGGGGCCAATCGTTGCCCTTGTCGTCGATGGGCTCGGCCCGGTCCGGTGCGGGAGCAAGGGCCCACGAGCGGCGCCAGGGGGCAATAGCAGGACCCTGGAGGGATGGTGTGGCGCCGGCTGCGGCCTGCTTGCGGGCCGTCCACCAGTCGGTTGTCGATTCGTCGGCGAGCGTGGCGACGGCGGCCTCGATCCGAGTGCTGAAGTGACGAGCGTCTTCAGCTTCGGCCGGCCACAGCGGCGTGCCGAAGGTGACGGTGATGCGTGTGCGTCGGATGGTAGTGCCGCCCTTGGGGATGATGTGGCGGGTCCCGTCGAGGTGGACGGGTACCACCGGTCGCCCAGTGCGCGACGCGAGATAGGCGGCGCCGCCACGGAAGTCCTGGGCCCACCCGTCCGGCGAGCGGCCCCCTTCAGGAAAGATGATCAGGTTCCAATTGTCGGCCAGCAACTCGGCGGCCAGGTCGGCGGAACGCCGGTTGACCTTGGTCCGCTCGATCGGGATGGCCCCCAACAAGAAGGAGAAGACGTCGGCCTTCCAGCGCCGGTCGAAGAAGTAGTCGGCTGCGGCCGCCACTACGGTCCGGTGCCGGAATCGCAGCGGCAGGCTGGCCAGCAGGAGCGGAGTGTCGATGTGACTGGCGTGATTGGCCGCGAAGATGACCGGCATCTCGAGATCCACAAGTCCCTCGTCGCCTCGTAGTTCGGGCGAGGCTACGATCCGAGCCAGCGGTCGGGTCACGCTGTCGAGCACCACAGCCCGGGCAAGGCGCACGCCGTAGCGGCGCGACCAGGCCGTGTCGTAGTGGACGCCCAGATGAGAGTTGGGTGCGGGGCGGGCGACCGAACCGGGCCATGTCGGGGCGGCTAGAGGGAATCTGGCCCGTCCGACCCGGGCTGCCAAGCTGGAAGGTCCGAGTCGACTCGAAGAACCGCCGTCGGCGACCGACCCACCGATGGCGGCGTCGGTGCGCACGGCACGGCGGGACCGCAGCGACCGCGAAGAGTCGCGAACCTTGCTCATCCTGCCCAGCACACCAATTCGGTGGTCACTGGACGTCAGCCATCATGATCGGCGGGGTGTGGAGGTGGGTGAGGGTGGGGGACGTGCCGACCACGTCGCGGGCCATCTCCAGAGCGTCGGCCAGGGTGGAGGCTGACCGGAATCCGAGCCGGTGCACGGACTTCGAGTTGCCGCCCACGATGATGACGGCACCGAGGTGCTGCAGGGCATGGGCGCACCAATACCACATGTAGAACGGATGGACGCCGTGGTAGGCGTGGCCCGTGCGGTAGAGGTGGATGTACCAGGGGTCTGTGGCGAATCCCTCTTCGAACCGCTCCGACATCACGTTCGGATCGGTCGTCTCGCTGAGGACCTGTTCGAAGAAGTCGATGTAGCTCGGGTGGTGGACGGGGCTGAACTCCCACGGGGTGGGGTGGGTCATGATCAGCACGCCGCCCTCGCGCACCAGCGGCTTGCCCCGATAGAGGTTGAAGAAGTAGCCGAGGCCCAGGCAGGCCACCAGGATCGGGTTGAGGATCGAGTTGACGTTGTAGGGGCTGATGTAGGGCAGACCCATGGTCAAGATATCGGTCTGGCCCTCGACGATGACTCCCTGCTGCTCCCAGACGTTGGCCGTGGTCTTGGTGTGCACAGCCTCGACTTCGCCAGCCTGCACCGAGGTCATGCGATGCGGGGCCTTTACCGAATGGAAGATCTTGCGGGCGTGACGGGCTGGCACCCGGTTGAGGGCGGCGGCGGCCCCGACGAAGGCCAGGCGGTCCTTCACCTTCCACTCCCATTCGCGCTTCTGGAGAAATTGGAACGCCCCCGGAAACGTGTCGTTGTTGAGAGTCGTCTCAATTTGGAAGACCTTCACGCCAGCGTCACGAATGAGTCGACCCATGCGCCAGTTGGCCGAGTGGAGCTCACTCTTGTGCTGATCCATGAAGGACTTTGACTTCCGCATCGTTTCCGGGTTGTGGTGGTGGCGCAGACTCCGATAACTGGCGAGTCCGGTAGCCACGCTCTTGTGACCTCCGTCCATGGCCACCAAGTTGATGTTCACGTAGACCAGCAGGTCGCTCTCGGCGGCACGTTTGTTGATCTCGACGTCTTCGCCCTGGTCGGTCTGACCCAGGTGGATCAAGTTGGTGGCGTCCTCGGCGTCGTGCTGGGTGAGCAACCCGTTCGGGGCGAAGGCGTCGTAGATACGGTCGCCGATGGCGTGGCGCAATTCGGGCTCGGTCATGCGGCGGTGCAGGGCCAGGGCCACGATGAGCTCGACGTCGTCCACCCCGGCTTCAGCGGCCATGTCGAGCACCTGCTCCATCACCAGTTGGCGGATGTCGGGCCGCTCCATCGGCGGGAGGGGGAGTGAGATGTCATCAAAGGCGATGGTGAGTTTCATGCCGGCGAACAGCAGTGCAGGCAAGGGGTCCTGGTCGCCTTCGGGGTGGGCGAGCGCGTGGCGGATGGCGGATTGCGGGTCGCTCAACGGTTCGATGGGCTCGGGCGCGTAGATGACCCGACTGCCTTCGGGCAGCGTCTCGAGGCTGAACCGCTCCCCGTGCCAGAACAGGGTGGGGGGCGTCGAACTGTCGACATCGAGCACGAATCCGGGCCTGGGGCTCATCGGGTGCGTCCTTTCGGGTTGCGGAGGTCAAAGGCCACTTTGACCGCACCCCGGCGGCCAGCGGCCCCGGCATGGGCCAGGGCCTCCTCGTAGCGTTCCAATGGGTAGAGGGCGGAGACCATCCGGCCGAGGGATGCGGTGCCCACCAGTTCGATAGCCAGTTCGAAGCTGCGGCGGTTAGGTGCTCCGGGCTCGCTACCCGGTTCGTTGCCATAGGCGTAGGCGCCCACCAGGGTGAGCTCGCGGTGCCAAAGCGGGGCGAGGTCGATCGTCACCTTGGCCGGCATGCCGACCAGTACGACCTTGCCCCGGGGCCGGACCAGGGACAGGGCTTCGGTGATCGACGCGGCACTGCCCACACAGTCGAATACCACGTCGGCGCCTTCGGTGAGGCGCCCGGCCACCACCAACGACCCGGCCTGACGGCGGATGGCCCGGGCGAGCTGATCCGGTGGTACGACATGGTCGGCGCCGAGTGACGTGGCCAGCTCTCGCTGTCGGGAGTGCTTCGCTCCGACGACCACGGTACACGACGTGTTCGGTCGCACCACGCCATGGAGAGCGGCGACCGTGGTGAGTCCGAGCGTTCCTGCCCCGATGATGGCCACCAGGTCACCCTCGGTGACGTTGGCCGATAGGACGGCGTGGATAGCGCAGGCCGTGGGCTCGACCATGACGGCATCGTGATCGGACATTGAGTCGGGCACGGCATGCAGCTGGCTGGCGTGGGCCATCAAGGGTGCCGTCGACCACCCGCCCCCGGTATCGGTGCAGAAGCCGGTCTGAAGACCGGGCTCGAGGATTCCGAAGGCCAGATTGCCGCACAGACCGGTGTGGCCCGAGCCGCACTGCACGCACACCGGTTGGATGTGCCGGGGGGCGCAACCGAGCACCGGCTCGATGACGGCCCTGGTACCGGGGACCAGATCCTGACCGGCGAAGTCGATCCCGCCGGCATCGAGTACCCCGACCACCTCGTGGCCAGGTACGAAGGGGAAGCTGACCAGGTCCTCGAAGTAGCGCGATGTCCGCCCGTCGATGGTGGCGAGGTCGGAACCGCAGATTCCTGAGAGCAGGGGCCGCAGTGGGTACCAGTCATGGCCCGGTCGCTCGGGTGCATCGGCATCCAGCAGCTGCAAGGGACCGATGCCCGCACCTCGACCGGAGCCGAAGAGCGAGGCCACCCGCGAAGCGGCGAACCGGGGCAGGTTGCGCTCCAGAACCAGAGCCTTCATCGGCCGGCCCCCATGGCGCGGTCTTGTACGGCTATGCGGCGAGCCTGGCCGGCCCGGGCCGCCGGGCTGGTTCGTCCCCGACCTGCAGCGCCCCGGTGGTCGACCGGACCAAGGGGGAGAAGAGGCTGACTGCCGCCGTCGGCCTTGTGCCAGGTCTCGACGTGCCAACCACGGCGCCGAGCAATGGCCGCCAATTTGGCTTCGGGGTTGACGGCCACAGGGAAGCCGACCGCCTCCAGCATGGGTAGATCGCTGGCCGAGTCGGCGTAGGCCATGGACTCCTCCAGCTTCAGTCCTTCGGATTCGGCGTAGTCGGCCAGCACTAGGGCCCTGGCCTCGCCGATGGGAGGCAGCTGCTCGAGCCGACCGGTGAAGTTCCCGTCTTCCACACCCAACTCGGCGCACACGATCTCGTCGAACAGTGGCCGGAAAGGCTCGACCACGAAGTCGAGGGCGCCGGTGATGAGGATGGTCCGGTGGCCGAGGGCCTGGTGGGCGCGCACGCGGGCGATCCCGGCCGGGAATGACTTGGCGAGAAGCAAGTGATGAAAAAGATCCCATCCGTCGTCGTGCAGGCGGGCGGCGGGTGCGCCCTCGTAGCGCCGGTAGAAGGAGCGCAGGAAATCGCCCCGGTCGCGCCGGTCGAGTGCCAGGAGCGATGGTGCCTCAGTCACCAGCTCAGCCACGAATGACGCGCGCTCGGCCGGCGGCAGATGGCGGGAGGCCAACCAGGCGTAGGAGTCGACAACATTGGAGGCGACCAGCGTGTTTTCGAGGTCGAAGGCGGCCACGTGGCGGTCGGGCGAGAGGATGTTCTTGCGTGCCCGATCGGCCCGGTTGGTCTTGACCGATTTGCCGCCTGGTGACGTGCGCACCCGCGCATGCTCGATGATGGAGGGGAGGTGGATCTCGCGGACGTAGGTGGTCCAGTCGATGGCGCCGGGATCGAGGCAGTACGTCGCACGGTCATCGTCATCCATCCGGTCCCACAAGGCAAGAAGCCGGTCGACGCGGTAGAGGGCCTCGGTCTCGGTGTAGGCGCCATAGAGCTCGACGTAGCCGAGCGCCCGGTCGGCCAACAAGTGCTGCTCCTCGAGGGCCGCCATCCACTCGGCCCGTTTGCCTCGGATGGGGAGGGATCCGACGACCCGCTCGGCCAGGGTCATGGCCTTCGACGCCCGGGTCAGCTGACGCTGCACGCGACCGCGTCCGGGAAGCGTCCATTCAGGTACCACGATGGGTTGGCCGTCCTGGTCGTAGAGAGGGTGCTCCTGGAACCAGGCGGTCACCAGCTCGACGAGCTTGCCATAGCGAAAGGGATTCCGTACGCCGGAGGCCACGTGGTAGACCGACGGCCCGACGTAGGCGTCGGCTGGGTCGTTCGATGCCGCGTGCAGTAGGGCCTCGCCGGCCACGGCGATGATGGTGGCCACCACCAGGTCGACCGGGATCACATCGGTGACACCCTCGGGCACCCCCGGAAATTCACGGAGCAGACCCCGGGCGTAGGAGATGATGATGGGCTCGGCCATCCGAAACCCGCGGATCCACCCGGGCCGGGGCTCGGCCAGGGCGGACTCGATGATGGAGGGCCGGATGATGGTGATGGGCAGCGAGTCGCCGTACTGGGAAATCAGGGCCCGCTCGCCCAGGGCCTTGGTGTAGGGGTAGGCGTCTGGCCAACCGAGCGACTGGGCCCGGGCTTGGCCGATGGTGACCATCTGCTTCTTGACCCAGTCCTCTCGAAGGCGTTCAGCCCGTTCGGCCAACAGGTGGAGTCCGGCTCCTCCGAGTTCCTCGCGGGCCGCTTTGTGGAATCCGGCCAGTCGCTCGGGTTGGCGGGACTCGGCTTCCGAGTCGCCGCGTTGACGTCGGGCGGCGGCGACCTCGTGCCTCCAATCGACATCCACGGTGAACGGATTGGCGTCGAGTAGTTCCTCCTTGGCCTCACCCTGGTGGGTGCCGGCCACGTAGGCGGTCGACACCGGAAGGAAATGGACCGGTCCAACCCGGCCTTCGGACTGTGCCAGGGTCCGGGCGGCCACGACGGCCTCAGCCACCCTGGAAGGTCCCAGCAGGTTGACTTCGACGGCGGCGTCGAGGGGGGAGTCGAAGCTGACTGATGCAGCGGAGTGGATGACGATGTCGCACGTCGACATGGCCTCGAGACCGGGGTTGTCGATGCCCAGACCATCGGTGGCCACGTCGCCGGCCACTGCAGTCACCCGGGCGGCCATGGATTCGTCGAAGTCGTCGCCCAACTCTGCACGCAGGCGGTCGAAGCAGTCGTTTTTCAGGATCTCCTTGGTGGCCCGCTGCATGGGCGTCGTCCGTCGACCGGGACGGATGAGGAGGACAACCTGGCTGTCCGGCACGCTGCGAAGGATGCGCTCGACGAGTGCGGTCCCGAGGAACCCGGTGGCGCCGGTGATGAAGAAACGCCTACCGGCCAGGGCGTCGCGAACGCGGGTCACGCAATCTGTCTACCATATGGTAAGTGACCGGGTCGACCACAGGACAGGGGGCCTCGTCGGCTCGCGACCGCAGCCGACCCAGACCGGTTCCGGCCGGTGGCCGGACGGACGCGGACGGAGCCACCACCTCGGAGCGGATCCTGGATGCCGCCCTCGTGTCGTTCGCGACCCGGGGCTACGAGGCATCGTCGCTCGATGCTTTGGCTGTCGGGCTCGCCATTCGAAAACAGACGATCCTCTACTGGTTCCCAAGTAAGGAGGTCCTGCTCGAGGCAGTCGTCGACCGCAGCGCCATCGACTTGTCAGCCGCTCTTGAAGCCTCGTTGACGACGGCCGCAACGGGGTGGGCCAGGGTCGAAGCCGTAGTGAAGTCGGTGTTCCGTCTGGCCGCCCGCCGCCCCGAGTTGCTGGGCCTGGTCCGCGAGATGGGCCGGCTCGGCACGCCAGCGGCTACCCGATTCGTCACCGCAATCGAACCCTTGGTCAAGCGGGCCACCGGGTTCTTGGAGGCAGAGATGGATGCTGGACATATGAAGCGTCATGATGCCCGACTGCTCCTGTTGGCCATCTACTCCACGGTCATTGGCATGCTGACCGAGGTCGAAGTACTGCGGGCCTTCGGGGAGGAGCCGACGGCCCGCTCGCTGGTGCGCCGCCGCAATGAGATCCTGGAACTATTGCGCTCTGCCCTGGTCATCGACGGAGGCTGAGCAGCTCCTCCGCGGTGCCGCTGGCTTGAGTCATTCGGAAGCCTTGGCCGCACGACGTTCACGCCACGACGGTTTCGGTGCCGGGGGAGTA
>JAYVYR010000199.1:0-4537 GCA_043784065.1 Acidimicrobiaceae bacterium | reverse complement strand
GTGACGGACACGGCCAACTGGGGAAGTGGCTCCGTCGACGAGAACGCCCTCACGAACCTGCTGCTCGACCCGGCCATCTACGCGGGTGATCCCTTCCCGTTGTACGCCCGGCTGCGGGCAGAGGCACCGGTGGCCCGGAACGACACGGTTGGCCTGTGGATGGTGAGCCATCGCAAAGTGGCTCCGGTCTCGAGTCCACTCCTCGGGTCCTGACTTGGGGAATCGCCGGGGCAGGATTCGATTGCAGAATCCCCGTTGTCGGTCGGACCGATCCCGAGGGTGACGGTGGTCCTGTTGAAGGGGCGCACAGGAAGTCGTGACGTCGCGGCGCGCCTGACCCCGTTGCCTCATGTCAACCCCTCCGCTGAGGGTGGGCGGGCTCAACCAGTCATCGCAACGAGCTGAGCGAGCATCTCCGATGGTTTCATGAATCCAATAGTCTCGCGTGGACGATTGTCGAGGCTGCGAGCAAATCGGTCCAGGTCGTTTGCGCTGTGAACTGAGAGATCGGTTCCCTTTGGCATGTATTGGCGGAGCAGTCCGTTGGTGCATTCGTTCGAGCCCCGCTGCCAGGGACTATGCGGATCGCAGGAGTACACCTGCACGCCAGTTTCCACCGTGAAGTTCACATGATGGGAGAGTTCCCTCCCCTGGTCCCAGGTGATGGAGCGGACGAGCTCCGAGGGGAGGGTCGTGATCGCCTGGCGAATGGCCTCGTTGACCATATCCGCCTCTCGGCCATTGGGCAGGTGCAAGAGGAGCACGAAGCGAGTGCTCCGCTCGACCAGGGTCCCCACGTCCGAGCGCCCGGTCTTGCCAATGATGAGATCTCCCTCCCAGTGGCCAGGCATAGCGCGATCCTCTGCCTCGGCTGGGCGTTCGGAGATCATCATCATCCCGTTGATCCGGCCGCCGCCTGGGGTGCTTCCGCGTGGCCTGCGCTTCGCCCTTACGGTCCGCAGGCATCGGGAGAGCTCCCGACGGAGTTCACCGCGCCCTTTCACGAACAGGGACTGGTAGATCGTCTCGTGGCTCACCTGCATGGTCGGGTCGTTGGGGAACTCGATTCGCAGCCGTCGGGCAATCTCCTGTGGGGACCACCACTTCTCGAGCCCCGAGGACACCTGAGAGCAGAGCGGCCCCTCGCCGGGCTTGGGGACCTTCGGTCGGCGCGCCCGTTCATAGGCCTCACGGTGCGCCCGAACCGCCCGATAGTGCGAACGGCCTCCGCCGCTGCTCACCTCGCGGCTGATCGTGGATGGTGCCCGGCCAAGTCTCCTCCCGATCGCCCGCAGGGACTCGCCATCGCGGAGGCCGAGGCTGATCTCCTCCCGCTCATCGAGTGAGAGACGATCGAGCCCGGGATTCCACTCGAACTGGCGTGATTAGGGAACGCCAGGGCCCGACAACACCCGGGTGACGGTCTGACGCGAACAATTGATCGCCGGCGTTCCCTGGCATTCTCCCGATCAGGTCAACCCAAATGTCGTCGACCCACCGAGCTGTTGCGTGGACCCCTTGAACCCGCCACCCCTAGCGGAGGGTTTGACATGAGGCAACGGGGTGGGCTGGGGCGGGGAGGCCAACCGTCCCGGCCTGGGCTGGTGCCGTGCCGTGCCGAGCGTGAGCGGTCCCGACCTGGTGCTTGGACTCCTGGTGGCCACCGCCGCCGTTCTGGGCTACGCCCTGTCCGATGCCGACCGTCGCAAGCTCGGGCGCACGCCGTGGGGCCTGCCGCCACCGGTGTGGGCACTGATCTGGTTCCTGAGGTGGTTCGTCGGACTCCCCCTCTATCTGTTCGCCCATCGGGCCGAGGTCCGCCGGGCGGCGCAGGGGCCGACGCCGACGTTCGACGCTTACTGGCAGGTGGCACCGGTGCTGCCGACCTCGTCGTCGGCAGCACCTCGGCCGCCGCCGCACCCCCGTCCTGGCAGCCCGACCCAGTTGGCCGCTACCACTACCGCTGGTGGACCGGCTCCGAGTGGACGTCGTACGTGTCCACCGACGGCCAGGTCGTGGTCGACACGAACTCCCACCAGCGGATCGGCCCCTAATGAGCCCGACCGACGGCCGTCGCCCGTCCAAGGGGAGTCGGTCCGGTCAGGGGATGGGCCGGCCGGGGATCGGGCAGGCGGCGAAGGTTCCGCTGTCGCCGCGGCGATGCACCACCCCGTTGACCACCGCAGGGGATGCAGTGAACGCCGGCGGGGTGGTGACCGACCAGATCGGCTCTGTAGTTCGCTTCAGGCCCCGAACCTGACCGACGGAGGTGGTCACAGCGATCCAGCGCGGGGATTTCGCCATTCCCGCGATCGGCTCATCCTGGGTATTGACGACGAGCACTTCACCAATCGCGATGTCGGGCAGGCGCACCGTGCCGTCCTGGGGTCCGACGGCGCAATCGGGTTGCCTACCCACCTTCTCGAAGATGGCGCCTCTGGCTCCGATGGCTCCAGCGGTCGGCACTGACCAATGCGGCGCCCCAGAGGTCTGAGCGAGGGCCTAGGCCCCGGCGTCCGCCGACCCGATGGAGGCGGCGCCGCGGTACGGACTTGCGTAGGCCGTGATGTGTCCACCGGTCGCATGACTCCAGAGCATGGCTCTGGTGGCGCCGCCGACGGTAGCGATCCCCGCAGCTGCGTCCACGGACGGCGCACCGGTCGACGACTCATTCCCCGTGGATCCGAACCACCAGGCCCTCCTGCGTGATCCTGCCGACTATGGCGGAGTTGCATCGGGTCGGTTCCGCCTCAAACCGGCCATCTGACGATGGAGCTCCTCGGTGAGGTCCGCCCAGGCCCTGACGAAGCAGTCCGCTCAAGTGAGCCGCGGTTCCGGCCGATGTCCTCCTCGACGCAGATCAGTCAGGGGAAGTGGAGGAGATCATGACCGTTGCCCAACAGGTACTGAGCCGATCGGACGAGGCCACGATGGACGTGGACCGGACGGTGGCCATTCGCGAGATCCTGAATCTGGCGATCACCCTCGATTATGAGGAGTCGGTTGTCGACGCGCTCCTCGCCCTCGGGGCCACCGAGAATGAGATCGTGGTCGCCGCCTTCGACCTGCGGTAGCTGAACGTCGGTGCTGTCGGTGGCGCCGGGCCGGATGTCCGGCATCGGAGGAATCCGAACTTCCCCAGGCGTAGCGAGGTCCAGCACGACCTCCCCCTGACCGGGTGTGGGAATGCAGACGAACGCCGGCACCGGGCTCGGGATACCGGCTGACTGTGGGGTGCTACTGGTCACCTTCGCCGCCAGGTGGACCTCGCCGGCGCCGGCCGCACAGGTGCACTCCTTGATGGGGGATGACTTCCAGAAGGCGAACCTCGTAGTGCCGCCGTTCACCCACGTCACGAGATCGCCCGCTTTTACTTGATGCCTGCGTTCGTGACACCGTCCACGCGATGGGCCGCCACCGGAATGGCCAGGTAAATCACCACTCGTCGTGCAGATCAGGTGGTGCGACGATGACTCCCGTAGGAGCCACGTGAAGCGCCCGACGACGTAGTAGGAGCAGCCCGAATCCAGTCAGGCACGCCCCCACGCCGGCGAGTAGGGGAATGTTCGATCCGGTGAAGGCGAGCAGCGCGGTCAGGGTTCCCTTGGGCTGCGTCGACCCGTCGGTGAAGGGAAGGGCGGAATTGGTCGACTGGACCGAACTCCCGGACGACCCGCCTCCCGGTGGCGGCGTTCCCGACCCGGTCCCGCCTGTCGGCTTCGTTGTGGTGGTGGATCCGGGCGACGTCGTCGTCGGCGATGACGGGTTCGTCGTGGTCGGCGATGACGGGATCGTGGTGGTCGGCGATGACGGATTCGTCGTGGTCGTGATCGTGGTACCCAGGGTGGTGGTGGTCGTCGTGGTACCGGGGACCGATCCGCAGCCCGGTACCGTGGCGATGTCCCCCGAGTAGTAGGTGCCGGAACCGAGTGTGCTGGCCAGTCCCGGCATAGTGAACCGGATATCGGCCTGGAAATAGCAGGTCGGGGTCGACGGCACCTTCACATCGATCGAGATCGCCGACTCCTCGGGCACCAAGACGCTCGCCATGGTGGCCACGAGCTGCTTGGTCGTGTTATCCCAGAGGTTGAGTCTCCACGTCGTGCCGACTGGGGTCGTGATATCGCTGATCGGCAACACGAAGATGGCATCGGTCTGGGTGATCACAGGATGGACGACCGTGTCCGCGCTGGCGACACCCTCCGTAGCGGCGATCAAGCCAGCCAATCCCGCCAGCATGGCCAGCAGCCCCAGGGCTCCCTGGACGCCCGGTGTGCGCCACTGCCGATCCATCGTCCTTCCCGGTCCTGTCGAGCCACCGTCGTTCATTGCCCCTACCTTTGTCGATAGTTTGGACGCCAGGCCATTGGTAATCGACCGAGCTACCAGCAGTCCTAATCCTTCATCGCACTCCGCCGATCAGTCGGCCGATGCGTCTCTAGAAATTGACGGTACCTGTGCAGTTGGCACGTTCACAAGCGATATCTGATTGTGTGAGAAGTCCACCACTTTCTGCGGTATTGGGGCAGCGGACGGC
>JAYVYR010000198.1:0-9233 GCA_043784065.1 Acidimicrobiaceae bacterium | reverse complement strand
GACACCAGCAACTTCCGACCAGGTGGCACGGTCACCGTCACCCTCGCCTGCACTGCCTCGATGGCCGACGTCACCCTGCTCGGTGTGCCGGGCACCCGCACGTTCAGCGCACGCTCCGTCGAGGTCATCGATCGCTATCGGGGTGATGGACCGTGACGCGCCGAGCCGCCGATGACCGAGGCAGCATGACCGCGTTCGTGGCCATCATCGCAATCGCCCTCGTCATGGTCGCCGGCATGGCCTACGACGGCGGCGAGATCATCTCCGCCCAGGGGCAGACCAGAAGCAACGCGGCCAAAGCGGCGAGGGCCGGCGCCCAGGAGATCGACATCACCGACCTTCGCTCGACCGGCAAGACCGTCCTCGACCCGGAACGCGCCAAGGAGAGCGCCCTCGCCTACCTGGCACAAGTGGGTGCGGCGGGGACGGTCACCGTCGAGGGACCGAACGTCACGGTGACGGTGACGATGAACCAACCGATGCACATCCTGCCGGTGCCCGACCGCACGGTGGTCGCCACGGAGACGGCCAGCGCACTCCACGAGGAATCGCCATGACGAGACGACGAGCAGCATCGATCGCTCGAGGGTCCGGTTCGCTCCTGCTACTCGGCGCTCTCCTGCTCGGCCCGCCGCTCGCGCTGGCCTCACTGATTGGATCGCCCCTGCCGACGACGATCCCCGACCTCGGCTCGTTTGAGCAGGCCATCCGCTCCGGCATCAGCGACGACGTGATCGTCAAAGCACTCGCGCTGATCGCATGGCTGGCGTGGGCCCAGATCGCCGTCGCCATCGTGTCGGAAGCCGTGGCCGTCGTCCGAGGTCGCCCGTCACTTCACCTTCCGGTGCTCCCTGGCATCCAGGCCACCACTGGCCGTCTTGTTGCCAGCGTCGCCGTGATGCTGGCGTCGTTCTCGCCGGCCGCGGCCATGGCCGCCCCACCACCTGCGGTCCCGGTCGTGGCTTTTGTCGCGCCGCAGACGGTGGCATCGCCGCCGTCGACTTGGGCTGCACAATCAGGACCGGTTGCCGCGTCGAGTCCTCCATTGCCGGCACCGCCGGCAGCGGTCCCGACGGTCATCGTGGAACGACACGACAGCTTCTGGGCGATCGCCGAGCGGACCCTCGGTGACGGCTACCGGTGGCGCGAGATTCGTGACCTCAACGTTGGCCGGACGATGAACACAGGAGACGTCGTGCTGGCCGGCGGCGATCTCGTCTATCCCGGCTGGGTGCTCGACCTCCCGGCCGATGCAATCGGCGGGCCCGATCAAGCCGCCCCGACGTCGACACCGCCCGTCCCCGCGACCGAGATCACGGTGGAGCCGGGTGACAACTTCTGGTCGCTCGCCGAGGACCAGCTCGCCGCTGGCACGGGCCACGAGTCGAGCGACGCGGAGACAGCGCCGTACTGGAAGACGATGATCGAGGCCAACGAGGATCGTCTCGTCGAACCCGGCAACCCGAGCCTGATCGAAACCGGGCAACGGCTCGTCGTCCCGCCCATGCCCGGTGTGATTCCCACGGGCGGTTCGGTCGCCGTGCCTCTACCAGTCATCGTCGGGCCGCCCGCAACTGAGCCGGCTACGCCAGCGGCCCCTCCTGAGCTAGCCACCGCCAAGCCGGTACCGCCTGTGGCCGTCCCGGCGCCGGCGACCGCTGAGGCACCAGCACCGTCCGCCCAAGAGCCGTCCGTCGACACGGTCGCTCCGTCGCCCATCGCGCCACAGCCAGATGAGCTTGCCGCCGAATCGGCCGATATGCCGGCAGCTGTGATCGCTGCTGGTCTGGCCAGCGCCGCGCTCGCCGTCGGCGCGACACGTGCCGTGCGACGGAGGCGGCGAAGGGCGGCCCACCGTGCGCCCGGGTCGGTGCCCAATCCCACCGACGAGGGGGCACACGAACTCCACCGCGAACTCGTCGCCGATGCCGACGGGGCCGCCGTCGACGACCTACGTCGATGCCTCGGCGAGCTGGCGCAGTCGTTGGCCACAGTCGGTACGACCGTTCGGCCCCGCATCGTCCAGCATGGGCCTGACCACATCGACCTGTTCCTCGACCACCCGTGCCAGGATGCCCCAAGGGGCTGGCGGGCCGATGCCGAGGGCGCGGTGTGGTCCATCGGCGAAGCGGGCGGCGACGGGCTCTCAGGCGCTGACTCGATCTGCGCCGCCCCACTCTTGGTGACGCTCGGCCAACCGGACGAAGGCGGCCAGCTCTACCTCGACCTCGAGGCGGAGGGCGTGGTCGCGCTCACGGGCGACCCGGACACCTGCCGAGGAGTCGCACGCGCCATCCTCACCGAGCTGGCGTTCACCCCTCTCGCCGACACGCTCGAGGTCATGGTGATCGGTGACCTCGCACCGACCGGCACACGAGACCTCGAGCACATGACCCTCGCTGCCTCGTGGGACGAGGTCACCGACGACCTGACTGCGTGGGCCCGACAATCCCACGACGTGCTCGTCGAGAACGGGTGGGCCAACGCGTTCGTCGCACGGGGTCACGATCCCTTCCACGACGCCCTCGCTCCAGTCGTCGTGGTTGCCACTGGGCCGCCCCCCGAAGAGCTGTTTCGGGAGGTCATGACGCACCGGCCGGCGACACTCGCCCTGTTGGTCGTCGGGTCGATCGAGGCGGCGACCACGATCGAATGCGCGCCCGACTCGCTCACGCTCGTCGACCTTGGGCTCGTTTGCACGCCCTACCCGCTCGAGCCCACGGAACTCGACACCATCATCGACCTCGTCAAGTGTGCTGATGACGAAGGCGTCGAGTCCGACGTACAGCTCTCACTGCTTCCCCGGTCGATGTTCGTTGAACCGGATCTTGCCCGTCCCGATCCCTCGCTCGCTGAGCCTGAGTACGACATTCTCGTGCGAGTCCTCGGTGACATCCGGGTCGAAGGCGGCGAGCCCCTCGCGCCGAAGCAGACAGCGGTCGTCGCCTACATCGCGCTCCAGGCCGTCGTGAGCGCCGAGCGCCTCGAAGACGCAGTGTGGGCATCACCGACGACTACCTCCCGCCGGAAGCGCCTCTCCAACACGATCTCGGAATGCCGCGCCTTGCTCGGCCGGTCGCACTTCCCGACCGCTTCGGATGGCCGATACCGGACTGGCCCCGGTGTGGTCACTGACCTCGAGCTCTTCGACCTCCGCATCAAACGGGCAGCTGATCAGCCGACGATCGAGGCTGTCGAAGCCCTCCTGTCGGCACTCGGGCTGGTCACCGGCCCGCTCTTCACGTACCGCAACGCCGACCGAGCATCCTTCGCCTGGGTCGACGTGGAGAACTGGGTGAGCATTTGGGAGCTGAAGGTCGCCGCCGTTGCCCAGCGCTGTGCTGACCTGCTCCTCGACGTCGGCCGCTTCGACGAGGCCGTCGATGTCGCGCTCCACGCACTTGGCATCCTCCCGACCCACACCGGTCTGACCGAGACGCTGATGCGTGCTCACGCTGCCAACGGCGATCGGCTCGCAATCCAGCGCGTCTACCAAGAGCACGTCGGTGCGCTTCGGGCCTTGGACTACGACGATGCCGAGGAGTCGACGGTCGAATTGCGCAATCGCCTGCTCGACGCGAGAACCGGGTAGCCGTTCGGCGATCTGTAGTTGACGGCGAGTCGGAGCAGACCCGGCCTCTGGTCAGATCCGAACGGCACGTTGCCCACCGACACGTCTTCATTCGCGTACCGCGACGGGGTATCGGAGCGACGAGACGACGGAGACTCGGATAGGCACGGCCAGCTCCCTCGGTCGGGGCTGGGTCAACAGCAGCGGTCATCATGACCGGGACCGTGCACTGACCGATGGAACTGGCCGACCCTCACCGCACCCGGGCATGAGTCGGAGCTGGTGGGCCACGCTGGCTCTTTTTGCGGCATAGGGCCGACGCCAAAGTTTTGCTTGCTTTGTCGGCGGCACTGCCGTCTTGTGACAGGCGACACCCAATTCTGGCTCCAGACCACGCGGCCAGGCGATCGAAAGTTGACGCCGTGCGAGTTCGTCCAGCTAGGTGGGTCATTTCTGTGGTTGCCGTGGGGTTGGTCGCGGCGCTCGCTCCGGGCGTCGTCCCCGCTTCGGCTTCTGGGGCAACCGCGGTAGCTGTGCCGGGGCCCGATGCGACGGTGGCGAGCGACCCCGGGTCTGCGCCGCCGACCGCGGGTGGTCCGGTTGGGGTCGATCATCAGGCCGCGGCCGCTACGGCGCGGCGCACGAACGCCCCGGTGGAACTTCCTGACATGCGCACCGAGGCCTCGACGACGTCGGTTCTGCCTGATGGGATGCTGCACACGGCGGCGTCGCTGGGTCCGGTCAACTATGTCGACGGTTCGGGAAACTGGAAGCCGATCGACAACAGTCTCATTGTGGCCAGCGGCGGCTGGACGAATCGGGCTGGCGCCTACCAACTCACGGCACCGTCCAGTTTGGCTAGCGGGGCTGTTCAAGTCGCGTACCGGGGTCTGTCGGTCAGCTACCGGCTGCGAGGCGCAGCGGACGTGGTCGGCACGGTCCACGACGACACCGTCACGTATGTCAATGTTCTGCCGGGGGTCACCCTGGTGTTGCGTGCGACCGGCGATGGGATCAAGGAGTCGCTCGTCCTCGCTGACGCAAAGACGACCCGTAGCTCTCAGTTCGACTTGACGGTTCCTGCTGGCAGCAAGGTCACGACCAGCTCGACGGGCATCACGGTGACGGCGTCGAATGGCACCGCACTTGAGATCCCGTCGCCGTGGGCGAAGGATTCCGGTCCCCTCAACCAGCAGGCCGACGGTTTCGGGTCGAACGCTGTCACGACCAGTGCGGCGGGTTCGGGTACTGCTTGGCGGCTGACGACCACGGTGACCGATTCGTACGCGAACGCCGCCTACCGGGTGTGGCCGGTCACGGTCGATCCGACGTTTCAGGCCGTTGGTTCCTCAGCGATGGCGTCGTGTCGGGTTGTCGGGCCGCCCTACAACACGACCAATTTCTGTTCTGATCCGTCGTTCGTGTTGGGCTATGGCGGCTACCCATCGTTGTTCAAGACGCGGGGCCTGCTGCAGCCCGACGTGACTGCGTTGCCGCCCGACGCGGTGATCGCCAGCTCGAACCTGAAGCTTTACCTGTCGCAACTGTACGGGCCGACCACCGGCCGCGACATCGAGGCGCACACCGTCACGTCGAAATGGACGCCAGGGTCAACAACATGGGATCTGCGGAACACCTCTCCGGCTACCGCTTGGACGACGCCTTGGGGTGGCGGTGACCTGGGCCCGGTGGTGTCGGACACCAACGTCGGCCCGACGACCGGGACGTTCTGGAAATGGGATGTCACCGCGGCGACGCAAAGCTGGGTGTCCGATCCCGTAACCACCGATCCCACCCCGAACTTCGGGATCGAGATGAAAGCGCAGAACGAGACCATCATCCAGCTCCTCGAGTTCGCGTCGACGACCACGACGCTCGGATCGTCGTATCGTCCAACGCTCGACGTGACCTGGACGCCCCGCACCGGCGTCCAAGGCTTCGAGAACCTCTGGACCCGGCCTCTGTCGGATCACAGCAGCCTGTCGGTCAACATCAACACCGGCAACCTGATCTTGCAGAGCAGCGACGCGCATCTGGCCCAGGTCGGCGCTGACCTCACGGTCGGGCGCTCCTACAACAGCCGGATGGCTTTCGTCGGCAACGGCGCCTCATCCACCGGGTGGAGCACGAACCGTCTCGGTGCCGGCTGGAGTTTCTCGACCGGCAGCGACGTGTGGATCGAACCGGTTGGCAACAACATGGTCGTGCACGGCCCGTCCGGATTCGCGTCGGTCTACCCGCCTACCGGTACCGCCAACACTTGGTTGGGTGGACCCGGTCAGAACGCGACGCTCACGTGGGATGGCGCGAACTCCTACACCCTCAGATACAACAAGGACGGGACCACCTACACCTTCCTTGACTCCCAACCGGGAGGATCAACCGGTGTCGGGGTCCTGCTCAATGTGAAGGACGCGAACGGCAACCAGATCACCGTGGATGCCAGTGGCGGGAACTACGCGACGAAGTCGATCACCGGTGACCTCGGCGGCAAAGTGGCGTTCAACACCGACGTGTCGGGCAACCTGACCGGCCTGACCGCGACATCTGGCGCTGCGTCCCGCACCTATGGCTACGGCCTGAACCCGACCAGCCACAAGCTCATCACCTTCACCGATGCCACCTCCGGCTCGCCGGTCACGACCTACGGCTATGACCCAACCAGCGGTCTACTGACCACCGTCTTGACGCCGACCTCGGCTGGCAACACCGAAGAAGCCAAGATCGACTACGACGCGACGGGCCGGGTTCTTCAGGTCACCCAATACACCGACACGGCCCACACCGTCGGTTACACCACCGCGTTCGCCTACACCAACCCGACCGCCGCCGCGGCCGGCACCACCATCGTCACCGACGCGAACCACGTCGGATCGACGACGGTGCACACCACCTACACGATGGGACCGGGCCTGGAAACCGTGAAGACCATCGACGCCAAACTACGGACTCACACATCCACATGGACCACCAACGGCGACGTCGCCAGCTACACCGACGGACTCTCCGCCGCCTACACCCTCAACTACAACTCGAACAACGTGCCGACGTCATCGCAAGCGCCGTCGGCTGACGTCGGCGCGACCATCAACCCGACCACCTATGGATACAACCCCACGCCGTCTGGTTTCCCGTTCTACCCCACCACAGTCACCGATCCGCAAGGAAACGTGTCGACCTACGCATACGACACCACCACCGGGGACGTGATGTCAGTGGCCAACACGACCAGCGGCACCTCGACCAGCCTCACCCGCCAAGGCATCGCCGGACAGAGCTGCACGGGAGCGTTCGCCGGCGAGGTCTGCACGGCGACCGACGCCAACGGCAACACCACCAGCTACGGCTACACCACCGGACTGGTGTCGACCACGACCTATCCGGCCGCCGCTTCGCCCGGCACCCAGTTGGGTGCTGTCACCAAGACCTACGACGCCAACAACCGCCTGGCGACTGTCACCGACGGCAAAGCGCAGACCACGACCTACAGCTACGACAACGACGACCGCGTAACCCAGATTCTCACCAACTCAGCATCGACCTGCGACACCCCGCACGCCAACTGCGTGGCATACACCTACGACGCCGCCGGCAACCTGTTGACCCGGGTCGACAACACCGGCACGACGACCCTCACCTTCGACCTACTGAATCGCCCCACCGCCAAAGCCAACCCCACGACCGGCGAATCCGACGTCGCCAGCTACGACGCCGTCAACAGCTTGACGTCTCTGTCGGGCGGCGGGAAAACCGTCTACTACACCTACGACCCGAAGGTGCCCGACGTCGTCAGCATCCACCTGCCCGGCGTGACCGGCTGCGGGACCGCCAACATCAACTGCATCCTGTTCGACTACGACGGCAATGACAACATCAGCCATATCACGTATCCGAACGGTGTCGTCACCACTGTGACACGCCCAACATCACGACCGACCAGAGTCCTAACCGCCGGACCGTTCGGCACCAGCGACCTGGAATACACCTACTACAAGCCGGGTAGCACCACCCAGGACATCCAAATGCCCGCCACCCGCAACGACGGCACCAAGACCACCAGCTACACCTACAACAGCGCCAACCGGTTGACCGGAGCAGCCGCCTACAGCAACACCAACACCAACACCTACACCAGCTACGGCTACGGCTACGACGCCAACGGCAACCTCACCACCGCCACCCAGACCGGGGCGACCACCGCGACCCAGACATCGGCCTACAACGCCAACAACCAGCTTTGTTGGACCAAGAACGCCTCATCGGCCAACGCCTGCTCGGCGCCCCCGACCGGCGCCACCAGCTACAGCTATGACGCCGACGGCAGCCAACTCACCGGCAACCACACCGCCACCTACAACGCCAAAAACCAGACGACAGGTATCGACACCTCGACCTACACCTACGCCGACGCCGGCCAAGCACAACGCACCGCTGACAACTCAGCCAACACCTACACCAACTGGATCGGCGGACTCTTCCAAACCAGCCACACCGGCCCCTACGGGCAAGTCACTTACATACGACTGCCGTCCGGGCTCCTCGTCGCCGCCGCCAACAATGGCCGATACTTCTACCACCCCGACCTCGTCACCAGAAACATCAACATGATCACCGACAGCATCGGCAACACGGTCGCCACCTACACCTACGACCCTTACGGCAACAACACCGCCACAGGCACCTACGCCGCCACCAACGTCATGCGCTACCAAGCCAGCCAACAAGACAACATCGGCCTCTACAAATTCGGCGACCGCTACTACGACCCCACCACCCAACACTGGACCCAACAAGACACCGTCGCTGGCAACTTCAATAACCCCACCAGCACCAACCGCTATACCTACGCCGGCGGCAACCCCATCGACAACTGGGACCCAAGCGGGAGGAACCTGCTCGGAGACGCGATCGGTTTAGGCCTTGCTGTCACCGGCCTTGGCGTCGCAATTGCTGGAGCGATAGTAGCGTCTCCCATAATCATCGGGGTCGGTCTTGGTGTCGCGGCCGCCAGTGTTCTTGTGGCGGGTGACGTCCTCACATGCAACAACTATGACTTCGGCTTGGCCTGTGGGACATTCTGATGGGTGGATTCTTACTTCTGGCTGAACTGAGTTCAGCAGACATAGCACTGATCGTCGTAGCACCAGCCTGTCTTCTGATTGCCATAGCCATTGGTTATCGGTATTGGGCAGGAAACAAGAAGAAGTGAAGGTTGTCGGCCCTTTGCGGCATGGCCCTAATGGCGCGTCGCGGATTTGGTCTGGGTGGCGAGAGCTGCTCGTCCTCGCCGGGCGTGTACAAGGGTCTGTGTGAGGAGGGGGTCCACCACGACAGCGGCTTGACCCGTTAGGGCTGGTCGCCTCTCAGGAGGACCTTTACAGGCTCTACGCGATGAAGTGTGGGGTGGTGTGAGCGGGCGGGCCTGCGCATAGGGGTCCACCGGTGAGGCCATGGGCCTCGCGATTCTGTGGTTTGCGACAACTACAGAGGAGAGACGGCCAGTTCCAACGGTCGGTGCACGGTCCCGGTCATGGACTGGTGAGCCCCGCGTTTTCCGGACAGCGGCTGGCGTGGACGCCTACGCTGCTCGGTTCTGAGCATCATAGGCATTGTGGGCTTCCAACGGGGTTCGGTATCCGATACCAGAATGGAGCCTTTTACG
>JAYVYR010000197.1:0-7327 GCA_043784065.1 Acidimicrobiaceae bacterium | reverse complement strand
CACTTTCCGACTAAAATCAGTAACTTTTTGGGCATGAATATATTCCTCGCCGATATCCGTTACGCGGTAGCTTTGCGCGTCACGAGCAAGCCGTGGGGTACCCGGTTCGACTGGAGTTGCGACTAACGGGGCAGTACCCGGGCGCTGTATTACAACAGCGCCACCGGCCAATATGCCGCGTGGGAATTGGGCGCCAACGCCACCAGCATCGTCGGCGCCGGCGGCATCGGGACGCCGGGCGCGGCCTGGAGCGTGCAGGGCGCAGCCCCCGCCGCGCGCCAAGAACTTCCCGGCATGGTGTTCTTCCAGAACGCGAGCGGGACGATTGCGGCGTGGAACGTGCAGGGAGGCGTCAATGCGGGAGGCCCGACGTTTGGCTCAGCCGGCGGGACTTACACGATGCTCGGCGTCGGCGATTTCAATGGCGATCTCCAGCCCGACATTCTGTTCCAGGACGCCGGCGGCGCCTATGCGACGTGGCAGACCAACGGCGCGACGATCACCGGCGGCGGGCCGATCGGCAATCCCGGCGGCGGGTTCGCCTTCCGGGGAACAGGCGATTTCAACGGCGACGGCGTCAGCGATCTGCTGTTTCAGGACGCCTCGGGCAATTAGATCTGGCCGTCGGTGTCGACCCAGATCTCCTCGGCGGTGGTGGCCTCATGGACAGCCGGGTTGGCTGCGTTCTCGAACTGCTGGGGCATGAAGAAATCGCCCTCGCCCCCGGCGATCTCGGTGGCCTTGGCGATGGCCCCACCCATGCCGTCGAGGCCGGGTGTCAGCACGAGTTCGGCGCCGTAGCCACGCAGCAGCATGCGGCGCTCCACGCTCATGGTCTCGGGCATGGTGAAGATAGCCTTGTACCCACGGGCAGCACACACCATGGCTAGGGCGATGCCCGTGTTTCCACTGGTGGGCTCTACGACCGTTGTGCCTGGACGGAGCAGGCCGGCCGCTTCGCCGGCGTCGATCATCGACAGGGCGATCCGGTCCTTCACGCTGCCGCCCGGGTTGAAGTACTCGAGCTTGGCTGCGATCCGGGCCCCAGCTCCGTCGGTCACGTGCCGGAGGCCTACGAGAGGTGTACCCCCGATGAGCTGGGTGATGTCGTCAGCGATCCTCATATCGGGTACCTTTCGTCCGTCGCCGATCGACTGTCGACCCAGCGCTGCAGATTCCTGACTCAACGTATCGGGTTTTCTGGGTCGCCCGTGCGGCGAAGGGCGCCGAGTCAGTTGCGAATGTGCGGCTGAATACGGCCCATCTGGCTGCGAAGCATCAGGCCACGCAGATGGGGCTCCTCGAAGAAGAGGTAGTCCAGTAGTACCTCGACGTGTAACGGCTGCGGGACCTGCATATCGGTTCGTCGAGGTGGTCGGCAGCAAAAGCCAACCCACTCTGGTGCGTTGTTGCCCACTTCTGGCAGGATTCTGCTGCTTCGGCGTAGCAGGAAGGACATTTCCAGACAGATTCAAGATGACCGATCCCATCGATCGGTGGTTCATTCCGACGATGACGTGCGGCGCCGGAAGTGATAGTCAAATGGAGTGCCGGAACCGGTGCCCGCCCGAGAGGACCGTCCGACCATGCCCACCACCGACGTCCCCGGCCATCTGCGCTTCGGCAACTTCCTCGCTCCGTTCCACCCGGTCGGCCAAAACCCGACCCTTGCCCTCGAGCGCGACCTCGAGCTGATCGAGCACCTCGACCGGCTCGGCTTCGACGAGGCCTGGATCGGCGAGCACCATTCGGCTGGCTACGAGATCATCGCCTCGCCCGAGGTCTTCATCGCGTCGGCGGCCGCACGTACCCGGACCATCCGACTGGGAACAGGTGTCTCCTCCCTCCCCTACCACCACCCGTTCATGCTGGCCGACCGGCTCTCGCTGCTCGACCACCTGACGCGCGGACGCCTGATGATCGGCGTCGGTCCAGGGGCGCTCCCGTCGGACGCTTTCATGATGGGCATCGACCCGGCCAGGCAGCGCGACATGATGGAGGAGGCACTCGAGGCCATCCTGGCTCTCTTCCGTGACAACGAGCCGGTGGACCGCGAGACCGATTGGTTCACGCTCCGGCAGGCCCGCCTCCAGCTCCGCCCTTACCAGCGACCCCATCCCGAGGTGGCGGTGGCGGCACAGATCTCGCCGGCCGGACCCCGTGCTGCCGGGCGTTTCGGCTGCAGCCTCTTGTCGCTCGGGGCTACGTCAGCCAGCGGATTCGATGTGCTCGGCGCGCATTGGGACGTGATGGAGCAACGGTCCAAGGAGTTCGCCAACACCCCAGATCGGGGCAGGTGGCGCCTGGTCGGGCCGATGCACCTGGCCGATACGAAGGAACAGGCCATCGCCGACGTCGAGTTCAGCCTGGCCGAATGGATCGACTACTTCGAGCGGGTGGCGGCGTTGCCCCTCGCCCCCGACACCGCCAACCACGCCACCTTGGTGGACGCCCTCAATGCTTCCGGCATGGCCGTCATCGGCACGGTGGAGGACGCCATCGCTCAGATCGAACGGCTGCAAGACCAGTCGGGCGGCTTCGGCAGCTACCTGTTCATGGGCCATGAATGGGCTGACACGGAGGCCACCCGCCACTCGTTCGAACTGGTGGCACGCTACGTGATGCCCCGGTTTCAGGGATCCTCCACTGCGATGACGGCAAGCAGGGACTGGGCCGCAGAGAACCGGCCCGAATTCATCGGGCCCCTGGCGACGCCATCGTCTCGGCGTTCGCCAAGCACCAGGCAAAGCAACCATCCGAATTCTCGACCGACTGAACCACTCCGACGACCCGGGGGCAGGAGCGAGAGTTCTCAGGAGACGAGATCGCGAAGTGCATCCTCCACGGTCCGATGGAACGTCGGATAGGCGTAGATCATGTGGCGCAACGTTGCCACGGGTAGTTCGGCATGCAGCGCCAGAGTGAGCATCGACAGGACCTCGCCACCCCATGGGCCCACTGACGTGGCTCCGACGAGCACGCCCCGCTCCCGATCCTCGACCAATTTGACGAATCCCCGGTTTCCCGCTTTGTGGATCCAGCCGCGAGCGGACGACGACACCGAAGCACTTCCCACCCGGACCTGCAGCCCGCGTGACCGTGCGTCCCGCTCGCTCAACCCGACAGAGCCGATTTCGGGGTCCGTGAACGTCACCCGAGGGACGGCCCGATAGTCCGCAGGCACGACTGCTTCGCCCAGGATGTCGCTGACCACGATGTCGGCCTGATACATCGAGACGTGGGTGAACGCGCCTTTCGCGGTGACGTCACCGACGGCCCATAGGCCCTCGGCGCCCTCCACCCGGAGATGGTCATCGACTGCCAATGGCAGAGACGGGTCGAGGCCCACCGACGCCACGTCCACCGTCGTCAGGTCGGCTCGGCGGCCGGTAGCCACGAGGAGACGGTCGGCGACAACCGGAGCGCCACCGGCTAGAAGGGCGAACCGTGCGCCGTCGAAGTGCACCGAGTCCACAGCCGTCCCCGTCCTGACGTCAATGCCCTCCTGGGCGAACTCGTCGGCCAGCAGCAGCCCAGCTTCGGGTTCCTCGGGGCCGACCAGGTGGGGTCCGGCTTCGACGATGGTGACCTCTGACCCGAACCGGCGGAAGACCTGGGCCAACTCGACCCCGATGGCCCCGCCACCCAGTACAGCCAATGAGCCGGGCGCCGCTTCGGTCCGGATGGCGTCCCGGTTCGTCCAGTAGGGAGTGTCGGCCAATCCGGCGACGGGAGGGATCCACGGTCGAGCGCCGGTGGCCAGCACGACGGCCCGAGCTGCTTCAAAGGTCCTGCTACCGACGATCACTCGACCCGGGCCGTCGAGCCGCGCCCAACCCCGGACGAAACGGCCGCCCTTGCCCTCGAAGCGCTCGACCGCCACCTTATCGTCCCAGTTGTCGGTTGCCTCATCCCGTATGCGTCGCGCCACCGGCGCCCAGTCGGGGCTCACCGACGCCGCACCGGCTATCCCTTCCACCCGTGCGGCCTCGGCGAGCAGGTTGGCCGCCCGGATCATCATCTTCGACGGGACGCAGCCCCAGTAGGGACACTCGCCACCCACGAGCTCGGCATCGATACCGACGACGTCGAGTCCGGCCGAAGCCAGTCGTCCGGCAACTTCCTCGCCACCCGGCCCCAGTCCGACAACTACTACGTCCACCCGTTCGGTCATCGGTGCTCCTTCTGTCGGCTGGGCACGGCCGGCGCCACGCCATCGGTTGCGTCGGTGCTTCGTCGCCCGCCGGAAAGTGACGTGTCGTCAGGTTCCGCCGATGCGGCACTCCCGGCTGGCACCCTTTTCCGGACGATCAGGACGGCGATTCCCCCGAAGGCAAGCAACGATAAGACTAGGGCCGCGATGGCAAGTCTTTCGGCCGTCGTCGAGTCGCCGGTGGGGTAAGTTACGGCGGTCGTGGATGAGGACGCCGGGCTGATGGCGAGAACCGGGGCCGGGCTTTCCGGTTTCGGCTCAGAATTCGAGCTGACCTGGATCCACCGCACGACCTCCCCCGACGAATAGGTCTGGAGCGTCCTGAAGACTGCCGAGCCAGGCCGGCCGGGACCCCGCCCGGCCGCCACCACGAAGTCCTGGTACTGCCCCGGGGCGATCCCTCCGGCCACGGCCGTCCAGTTGATGTCGGATACGACCTGGCTGACCGTCCCATCGTCAGTCGTGACAGGCCCGGCAAGGATCCGGGGCGCCACCTTGGCAGTCCAACCCGTGACAGGCAGTACGTCGACAGTCAGCAGAGGCAGGTCGGTCGGAAAGAACACCTGGAGACCGACGGTAGCGGCGTTGTCGCGCTCATTCGGAACCCGGAAAGTCAGCTCGACGTCCGATGATCCGGTCGCAAGTGTCTCGGGGTGCACGGTCACGTGTGCCCATGCCGTTGTGGCGAAAGGGTGTGTGGCTACCCCTGCCACCCTGGTGGCAACAACGCAAGCCAAGACACGCGACCGGTGAGTGGAGCGCACGGTTCCAGGGGTCATGGGTTACCAGTGTGGCCGATGAACGCATCGGAGGACAGCCGGCCCCGCGCACGGTCGGTGGATCCACCCCATCTCGGATCGAAGTAACGCTTCCACCCCCGGATTCAGTTCGCGAAGGTGAAGAAGCACAGCTGGGTGGCGTAAGCCACCAGGCGAGGGACCGCCGTGCCGTCGTCTCCGCAGTCCCAAAGGGCCACGTCCACGGACGCGTAGCCATCGCCGGCGAAGCGGGCCCGGTTGTGGCCCAATACCCATTCCGAACGGCAGACATCGAGCACGTGGAGGGTCAGGTCGACGCTCGGTCCGAACCACCCCATCCGCTGGCCCGGACCGAGCTTTTCGGCCACGGCGGCGGGCATGGTGTAAGCGCACACGATGAGCGCCAGGGGATCGAGGATGCCGTCGGTACCGACCAGATGGTCGTCCAACCGGTACCAGTTGGCGTGCTCGGCCCTCGAGACGGGTGTCCCAGCATGGGTTCGGCAGAAACCCCTAAATCCCGGCTGGGAGAGGATCGCGAAACGAGCGAGCTTCGGTCAACGGGATCACATCACCCGGTGGCTCGAGGTCGGAGAACTCGAAGCCGCGACGGGGGCCGCCGAATACCGCGGTCGACAGGTGTCCGTGGGCAGATCCAGGGTTCCGGATGTCGGCCCGGGCGTGAGACATCGACCTTCCGCGCCTCAGGACCTCCGCCACGATTTCCACCGGTCCGTGGGCCACGGGGGCGACGAACGTGGTGTGGAGCAACCGCAACGGTTGTCGTTCTCCACCCAGTTCAACAGCCATTGCCCGGACGGCCAGTGCGCTGACAACTCCGCCTTGAGGCAATGGGCGGAGGCTCCACGACTCGTCGATCCGGCCCAAGTAGCGACCCGGAATATCAGTCGGCTCGGGGTGGGTGCCGCTGGAGAATGAGGAGCTCATGGGGGCACCCTTGCGGCTTGCGGGACGGCTGTCAACCATCGGTCCGATCGAGTCAGGAGGACGGACCGACCACGGTGACCGGAGTTCCCACCGGAGTGAGTGGCCAGACCTGGGCCGCCAAAGCGATCGGCATCTCGACACACCCATTGCTCTGCGGTGTCCCGTAACTCGCCCGAACGAATCCGTGCAGGGCGTCGCCACCGTTGAAGTAGCTGGCCCACGGGACGGCGGGGTCGTCGTAGGTTGAGCCGTCCGGGTTCGTCCCCCGCATCCGCGAGCTTGGGATGTGCTCGAAGACCGGGAACGTGCCATTCGCAGTGTCTGCCCCCGGGGCCCCGGTATTGACGGCCTGTCCGGCCAGCACCGGTGAGCCGTTGGTGTAGAGCGTCAGGGCCTGGGGCACCTGCTTCGACACCAGCACATTGACGTAGGGCTCGACTGTGGGCTTCGTCATCGCCACGTCATTGAGCAACGCCGTCCACACCCGGCGGCCGGCGATCCCGTCGACCGTCAGGCCGTGCTGACGCTGAAACGACATGAGGGCACCCTTGGTGATCGGGTTCTCGGCACCTTCGGTCCATACCGACGCGAAGTCAGGAGGTACTCCCGACCACCGCCAGGCGAACGTCCCGGCTTGGGCCGTCGCTGTCTCGGTTGGTGCCGGTGGACCACCCGCAGGTGCGAATGAGACGGGCAGATAGTCAAGTTGGGCCAACAGTTGCTGCAGCCGCTCCGTGCTCGCCTGAACCACCCCGAACGTGACGATCACTGGCGCCACAAGTACCCCGCCGGTCGTGCTCCGCAGTCCGGCGGAGCCGGCCGGAATCATCAACGTCTCCGTGGAAGTGGGGACGAACGGTGCGTCGGCATGGAAGGTGAGGTCTCGGATTCCCGAACGCCGCCATGTTCCGGGCACAGCCGGGTCGAGTACAGGCAGGCCGCTACCCGTGGCCACCGGAGCGGACAGGGTGACCGTGACGACTTGGTCGGACGGGACCCCGGTAGCCCCATTGGCCGGGACCGTCGACGAAACGGCAACTGATCGGATCGGAGCGGTCGAGGATGGGGCACCGGTCGAAGTCCGGATTGGAGGCGACGACCGCCGGTCGATCCGCCCGATGAGGAAGGCACCTGAGGCGACGACGGTCATGATGGCGACAACGGCGAGGATCCAGCCCGTCCGGCGACGTGGCGGCGGCTTGAGAATCTTGTACTCCATGCGGCCTCCTGTCGGATTGACCGTGGGCGATGGCCGACTGGATCGCTGCTCGCCCTGCTCCCCCACCGTAGTGACCGCATCAGGAGGGCGGACGGCACCGGCACCACGAGTGTCCGCAGCCTCCTAGCGGACGGGCAGCACGGTGCGGACCACCTGCTCGTCGATGGCATCCGTACGGACCGTGTATTT
>JAYVYR010000196.1:0-7177 GCA_043784065.1 Acidimicrobiaceae bacterium | reverse complement strand
CCTTGAGGGTGAGCTCGGCATCGTAGGTGAGGATGCATCGTCCATCTGCCGTCGGTGTGACGGTCATCGTGTCCTCGGATCGGATTGTCTCCGACTCACCCAGGAGTACCACCTGGTGAGGTCGCCGGTAGTTGACGATCCGGTAGTCAAGCGGGGTGACCCTTGACCCGATGCGGACACTCAATCGGAACGTGGCGTCCAGGCCCACGGGGCCGATGTCGAGTCGCTCGGACGTGGCCGTGCCCGGATCCCACTCGGCGGCATTGGTGAAATCGGCCATGTAGTCGAACGTCTCCTCCGCCGATCGATTGGAAACGATGGTGCCCCGATAGCTAGCCATGGTGGGTCCTTCCTGGGGGGGGATTGCCGGAACGGCACGCGAGATGTGGCGGACAACAGAACTCGGGGCTGTCCAGCGATGACGACGTTGACACCGACGTCGGATGCCCCGAGATGTCTCAAATATACTGATGTACCTGCGACTTTCGATCAGCATCATCCCGATCCCTGGGCACCTCCGAACACAGTTGGAGCGGAATTGCGACCAGAGGGAGTAGGCCAAAGAGATGAAAATCGCGATCGTGGGCACCGGGGTATCCGGTCTGGTGTGTGCACATCTACTGTCGCGCGCTCACGACGTGACCCTCTTCGAAGCCGACGACCGACCGGGCGGACATGCGCACACGGTGACCGTCGACCTGGACGACGGGTCGCACGACGTCGACACCGGATTCCTGGTCTACAACGAGCGGAACTACCCCGGACTGATCAAGCTCTTCGCTGATCTGGGGGTGGCTACCAAACCGAGTGACATGAGTTTCGGTGTTTCCGATGAGGTCAGCGGACTGGAGTGGAAAGGCAGCTCCTTCAACACTGTCTTCGCTCAGCGACGGAACCTGGTGCGGCCGGCCTTCCTCCGGATGTTGTCCGAGGTCGTCCGGTTCAACCGCATGGCCCGTGGCCTGCTGGACGAACCCCTCGACGCCAGGGTGTCCCTCGCCGACCTACTCGACCGGGGTCGGTGGTCGTCTCAATTCCTCAATTGGTATCTGATTCCGATGGGGTCGTCGATCTGGTCGGCCGACCCGTCCACCTTTCTCGACATGCCGGCTGTGACCTTCGCCCGCTTCTTTGCAAACCATGGGCTCCTCGACTACGGCAACCAGCCCAACTGGCGGACAGTCGACGGGGGTTCCAAACGCTATGTCGACGCCATCTTGAGGCCGTTGGGCAAGGCGGTGCGCCTCGACGATCCCGTCACCAAGATCACCCGCCGGGCGGACGAAATAGAGGTCCATTCCGCCCACGGACCCGAACACTTCGATCAGATCGTGGTGGCTACGCACAGCGACCAAGCTCTCGAACTCTTGTCCGACCCAAGTCCTGTCGAACGGGAGGTTCTGGGCGCGATCGGCTATCAATCCAATCGGGCCACCCTCCACACGGACATTTCGCTCCTGCCCGCCAACCGCCGGGCGTGGGCAAGCTGGAACTACCACCGCCTTCCCGAACACCCGAGCGAGGCCACTCTCACCTACCGGCTCCGGAGCCTCCAGGGCATCGAGTCGGCCGACGAGCTGCTCATCACGCTCAACCGGGACGATGCCATCGACCCCGCAACGATCCTGCGAACGTTCGACTACGCCCATCCAATCTACGACGGTGGCGCTATTGCCGCCCAACAGCGGCACGAGGAACTCAACGGGGTGCAGCGCACCTGGTTCTGTGGTGCCTACTGGGGTTACGGCTTCCACGAAGATGGCGTGGAAAGCGCCCGAGCGGTGTGCCGCCGGCTGGCCGACGAGGACCTGTGACGGCATCTGCACAGTCGGCATCCGACTCGTCACCAGGTGCCGTCGCCGAAAGTTCCCGCGGCCTGCGCAGCGGCATCTACGAGGGCCGGGTGGTCCACCACCGCCATACTCCTGTCGACCACCGCTTCACCTACCGGATCGCTCTGGTGCTCCTGGACCTGTCCGAGGTCGACGCCATCTGCAGGCTGCACCCGCTGTGGAGCTATGAAGCCCGAAACGCCGTGAGTTTCCGCCGTGCCGACTTTCTGGGCGACCCGTCCGTGCCGCTCGAATTCGCCGTAAGAGATCTAGTTGAGGAGCGCACTGGAAACCGCCCCAACGGGCCCATCAGTGTGCTCACCCAGCTGCGCACCTGGGGCTGGCTCTTCAACCCGATCACGACCTACTACTGCTATGACTCCGCTGGCGTCAACGTCACCACCACCGTCGTCGAGGTGACCAACACCCCGTGGCACGAACGCACGGCCTATGTACTCGACGGCATCGGTACCCACCAGGTGGCCAAGGAGATGCACGTCTCGCCGTTCCTGCCGATGAGCCTTACCCATCGATTCATCATCGGTGCCCCTGGTGACCGCCTGACCTTGGCCATCGATGATTTCGATGGGGACGAACTGGTTTTCGGCGCCTCGATGGCTCTCACCCGACACCCGGCTGGGCGTACCGCCCTGAGTCGCCTGCTGTGGCGATTCCCCTTCATGACCCTTCGAGTGTCGCTCGGCATCTATCGCCAGGCGCTCGCCATCCGGCGCAAAGGCGTACCCTTTCATCCACACCCGGACAAGTTCCCGGCGCCGGCGACCGGCGCCCCGACCCACGGACTGGAGCGCTGACGATGGCGGAACTCCCGATGGGCTGGATCGGCCCGAAAGCTGGCACTCCGGTGGCGGCGCGGTTCCTCCGCTTCATGGCCTCCCACCTGCGGGGCGGGACCCTGGTGGTCGTCGACGACACCGGGACCCGGCGGTTCGGCAATGGCCTGCCTGAGGTCACGATGGTGGTCCACGACAAGTCCGTCTACTGGAGCACCTTGCTCCAGGGCTCGGTCGGACTCGGCCGCGACTACGCAGATGGTCTCTGGGACTGCGACGACCTCACCCTGCTCACGCGGGTGCTCAACCGCGGCCTTCGCCCCGTCACCGCTGTGCAGGACCGGGTCGGTCAGGCCGTCGGTGCCTCCACCGACTGGCTGCGCCGTCTGCGTCCACCCACCAAGCACGTCGACCGCAACAACATCCAGGCCCACTACGACCTATCCAACGACTTCTTTGCCCTCATGCTGGATGAGACGATGATGTACTCGGCGGCCATGTTCACTGAGCAGGACATGGACCTAGGTCGGGCCCAGCGGGTCAAGCTCGACCGGTTGTGCACCAAGCTCGGCCTCGGTCCCGATGACGACGTGGTAGAGATCGGCACCGGGTGGGGCGGGTTCGCGTGCCACGCAGCCGCAAACTACGGCTGCCGGGTGACTACCACCACGATCTCCGATGCCCAGTTCCGGTTTGCCTCCAAGCGGGTGGTCGAGGAGGGATTGGCCGACCGGGTCACCGTCCTCAACAGTGACTACCGCGACCTCGAGGGCACCTTCGACAAACTGGTGTCGATCGAAATGATCGAAGCGGTGGACTGGCGCCAGCATGACACGTTCTTCCGAACGTGCGCTGGGCTGCTGCATGACGATGGGTTGATGGCCATCCAGGCCATCACCGTCGAGGACCGCAGCTTCGAGAGGGCCAAGAACGGCACAGACTTTGTTCGGGAGTTCATCTTTCCTGGCGGGTGCCTGCCCTCGCTGGAGGCCATCACCCGATCGTTGCGGCGGGCCACGCCGCTCGTCCTGGTAGATGTCGAGGACATCGGTCGCCATTACGCCGAAACGCTCCGGAGGTGGGACGAGCAGGTGGTCGCCCACCCCGACGAGGTGGCGGCCCTGGGCCTCGACAACCGATTCCAGCGGCTCTGGCACTTCTATCTCTGTTACTGCGAGGGCGCCTTCCTTGAGCGCCATATAAGCGACGTGCAGATGGTCATGGCCATGCCCGATTGGCAGGCGCCGATGTCGGTCCGCGACGACCGAATCTAACGGGTCCCGACAGAGTCCGAGCTACTCGACGCTCCGGATCTGGTCGGCTTGCCAGAAGGCCCGGATCCCCCCGAGCCTGCCGTCGGCTGCGACCCGATAGCAATAGACGCCGTCGACCTCTACTGCCGCGCCACCCGCGAAATTGATCCGGATTGTCCCTATGTTGGCCACCTCGTCGCCACACAGGAACGACTGGTGAATGGCGAAGCTGATCGACTCATTGACCCCGATGACATTGTCATAGAAGTCGGATATCGCCTCATGCCCCCGATGGCCCGATCCCTCGGGGTCGAACGGTGACGGTCCGACCGGATCCTCGACCACTGCATCGTCGGAGAAGAGTGCAAGCCAGCCCTCCCGGTCCCCCGCTGCGACGGCAGCCATCGACGCCAGGCCGAGTTCACGGGCGGTCGGGCGGTCCATTGACTCGATGGTCGTCTCGATGGTCGTCTCGGTGGTCGGCTCGATGGTCGGCTCGACGCTCATCGGACAGCTTTGGCGATGACGTCGTCCCCGAAGCGCTTCAGATTGTCCAACTTGGCCTGGAGCGGCTCGGTGTCGCGGCCGACTTCGTATGGCCAGCGGAATCCGACGATCACGTCGGTCACGCCCTGCTCCTCGAGCCGGTGGATACCGTCGAGGGTGAAGGCGTCCAGTGAGATGACGTGGACCTCAAATGGATTATCGGCCGTACCCTCCTCCTCGCGCAGCTGGTTCAGCTTCGCCAACAGACCGGGCAGGTCGGCCGGGTCGCCTCCACCATGGAGCCAGCCATCAGATCGTGCGGCACGGCGCAGCGCCGCCGTGGCGTGACCTCCCACCATGATGGGAAGGGGCTTGGACGGCACCGGGCTGATCTTCACCGAGTCGATGTCGTAGCACTCACCATGGAACTCGAAGTAGCCGCCGGCCGACAGGCCACGCACGACACCGATGGCTTCGTCCATGCGCCGCCCCCGCCCTTCCCACGGTACGTCGACCAGTTGATAGTCCTCAGGCCAAGGGCTCGCACCCACGCCTAGGACGAGCCGGTTGTCGGTCAGCACGGCCACCGACGTCGCCTGTTTGGCAACGATCAGCGGGTGGCGCATCGGCAACTTGAGCACGAAGGTGACGAAGCGCAGCCGATCGGTCACCGCCCCGAGGGCCGGTATCAAGGAGAACGGCTCGATGAACGGCTTGCCGTCGAGGAACTCTCTGGTCCCGTCAGGGTTGAACGGGTAGGTCGAATCTGAAACCTCGGGGTAGCAGAGGCTGTCAGGCACGACCATCGAGTCGTAGCCGGCCTCCTCGGCAGCAATGGCCAGGGGCCGGTAGAAGGCCGGGTCGACCATCGACTCCGCATACGAGAACCGCATCAGGCATCCCTCCACTCGATGTGGGCCCGAACGGCACCATCGTCATCGATCCAACCTTCCGTGCCGGCAAAGGCGAGCATGGCGGCGAACCCCTCGTCCCACCCGGCGTCGAGCTCGTACCCGTCGGCGGCCGCCGCCTCGACCGCAAGGGCTTTGAGGACTCCGGGCGGGAGCAATGCGTCTCCGCTCGCCCTGTCTCGGCCGATACCTGCCTCCGCCAGGGCTGCTACCAGGGCGACATCGTCCGAAGTATCCGACTCGTCTGGGCCGCCCAGGGGCCCGCCGTCGACAAGTACGGTGAGGGCCGTCACTGACTCCCACCCTTCGAGCGCCACCAGGCCCGAACCAAGATCGACAACTACATCCACGACGGTGGTCCGCTCAGGCCGGATTCGGGCGGGCGATGCCGCCGGTCTGCAGCCGTCTGGCCACCCAGTCGACGCCGTTGGGTTCGGCCATGTGATCAGCCCAGCCGTCGAGCAACTGTTCGAGCTCGATCCGGGTGGCAATCGCACCGAGCACCAGGATCGACAGCGTGTCGACCTTTACGTCCTCGACCTCGATATCGCCGAACGGCGTCCAAGAGTCGGCCTCGGGGACCGGCTCGAGCATGGCATACAGCTCACCCGTCTCCTCGATCCAGCTCAGCTCGTAGCGACTTCCTTTGGCGTCGAACCAGTTGTTTCCGAACTCGACTTCGGCCGACTGCCGGCGGCGCTCGTCGGCGCTGTAGAACTGCTCGATGTCCATGGCTCTCCTGTCGTGCATGTGCGGGTCGGCGGGGGTCGGCCCGGGAACCCGGCCCTGCGGAAACCGACGATAGCCCGGTCCCCCATCGGCGCCGGAACCTGGAGCCAGTTGTCATCGACCAAGCGGTGGACTCAGCAAGCCCGGTCCCGACCGGGCCGCGGTCATAACCGGGCCGTCGCTGGCTACGATCGCGGCAGTTCGAAAGGATCCCCCGATGAAGCACTCCCCCACTCGCGTCCTCCTCATCATCCTCTTCGTCTTTCTCGGATGCTTCGGCGTCGCTTACGGAGCATCCGGCATGCTCACGGCTCTGCCAGCCCCGGCCATCGGGGGGACCTGTGGGCCGAGCACGGCATCCGAGACGGCGCTGCAGGCATTGGCCGAGCCTGGCTCGATCGGTGCCGGAGTTCAGCCGCCCAAGTCAAATGTCACCGCCCACAGACAGTGGCAGACGTTCATCCAGCAGTGCCAAGACCTAGCCGACCGCCGCGGTCTGGCATCGCTGGCCATCATCGTGATCTCGTCCTTGGTGGCCGGCGTGGGACTGTTCTGGGTACTTCGGAGGCGCAACGACAAGATCGACGACGCGACCGACGATGTGGAACTCGGCCGGCCGGCGTTGTCACCGCCCGGCTTCCACGATCCGAACGCCGTGGTCGGCGCCGGAGCCATGGTTGGGGCTGGCGCTCCGATGGCCACATGGCCGCCGACCCCCCAGCCGGGCTACAGCCAGCCGGCCCCCTACCCCGGCCAGCCGGTACCGCCTCCGTATCCTGGCGCCTATCCCGAGGCCGGCTATCCGCAACAGGCCTGGCCAGCCCAGCCCCAGGCCTACCCACCGGCCCCGACGTACCCTGTGCCTACTGGCTATCCGACACCCCAGGCCTCGGCATCACCGCCTGCATCTGAAGCACTAGATACTCCGAATCCTCCGATCACCGGACCCGCCGAACGGGAACCGGAACCAGAAGCCTGAGTCGGCCGCACCGGCGATCACCAGGAGTCGACTTCGTCTCCTGGTCGAACTTGGCCAAGCACTGACGTCGAGTCTGATGAGGCAATCGACGGCTTCGGATTGATCAGAGCAACGGCGCTCAGTCCTCGAGCCCCGGCGGCACGGCGGGCACCCGCGAAGGCCAGTCGGCAGAGCCCACGGGGGCTCCTTCGCA
>JAYVYR010000195.1:0-3778 GCA_043784065.1 Acidimicrobiaceae bacterium | reverse complement strand
TCGGCCCAGCGGATCTACCTCTGCAACTTGCGTCCTCAAGACACCGAAACTGCCGGCTACGACGTGGCCATGCACGTCGCCGCCCTGCTCGCCCACGGTGTCGTCGTCGACCGTGTGATCTGCGACTCGGCCGGTATGGCGATCGGTCAGACCCCTGTCCCGGTGGTCGATGTCCCACTCGCCCGGCCCAATGGGCTGGCCCACGACCCGGCCAGACTGGCGCAGACCCTCTCCGATCTGCTCGGATGATCCCCCGGACCCCTTGGATGCCCTAGCGTACTTGTGCTCCGCTCATCGGAGGGGCGACGGGACGGCCCGCCGGGACGCGAGTGGTTCGCGTACCAGTTAGAGACCAGGCAATCAAGAGTGAGGCACGAGCACTATGACCGTACGGATAGGCATCAATGGCTTCGGGCGGATCGGTCGGAACTATCTACGCGCCGCCCGGCTCCTCGGTGCGGACATTGAGGTCGTGGCTATCAACGACCTCACATCGGCGGCGACGCTCGCCCATCTCCTCAAGTACGACTCGACCCATGGTCGGTTCGGAGCGGACGTGGCGGTCGAGGGCTCTGAACTGGTACTCGACAGCGGCCGGATCGCCGTGCTGGCCGAACGGGACCCGAAGGCTCTGCCGTGGTCCGAACTCGGTGTCAACGTGGTCATCGAATCGACCGGCCTGTTCACCTCCAAGGAGACGGCTAGCGCCCACATCGACGCCGGCGCTGAGCGGGTCGTCATCTCCGCGCCGGGCAGCGGCGTCGATGCAACGTTCGTCGTCGGGGTCAACGATGACCAATTCGACCCGGCCAAGCATGTTGTCGTGTCCAACGCCTCATGCACCACCAATTGTTTCGTACCTCTGGTCAAGGTCCTGGACGACGCATTCGGTGTCGAGTCCGGACTCATGACTACGGTGCACGCCTACACCAACGACCAGAACCTGCTCGATCTGCCCCACACGGACCTGCGGAGGGCCAGGGCCGCGGCCGTCAACATCGTTCCAGCGTCAAGCGGTGCCGCCCGGGCGACGAGCCTGGTGCTCGAATCGATGAAGGGCCGCCTCGACGGTGCAGCCCTGCGGGTGCCGGTGGCCGACGGTTCGATCACCGACTTCACGGCTGTTGTCCCCGGCAAGGTGACCGTGGAAAAGGTCAACGCCGCATTCGCAGCCGCTGCCTCGTCCGGTCCACTTGCGAAGGTACTCGTCTACACCGAGGACCCGATCGTCTCGACCGACATCGTAGGCAGCCCGGCATCGTGCACCTTCGACGCCGGGCTGACCATGGTGATGCCCTCGGCATCGGGGATCACGCTGGTCAAGGTCAACGGTTGGTACGACAATGAGTGGGGGTACGCCAACCGATTGGTGGATCTATCCCTCGTCGTAGGCGCCTGAGCCAGACAGGCGGGGGAGTGTACATGTACCGAGGGGAGACGGCATGAGCGAGTCCGGTAGCAATCCACTGTTGCGGGGGCTGCCCCTGCTCGACGACCTAGGCGACCTGGACGGGGCCAGCGTCCTGGTCCGGGTCGACTTCAATGTGCCGTTGCGACCGTGCGACGACGCTCAGGCCGTCGTGACCGACGACTTCCGGATTCGTGCCGCGCTGCCCACGCTGGAGTACCTGACGACCCGTGGAGCTACCGTGACCGCCTGCACCCACTTGGGGAGGCCCGACGGAGCGCCGGATGCACGTTGGGAGCTCGGCCCCGTCCGCGAGGAGCTGGCCCGTCTGGCCCCGCAGGTCGAGCTGCTGGAGAATTTGCGGTTCGACCCGGGCGAGACGGCGAACGACGCCGCATTCGTGGAGAAGTTGGTCAACTCCCACGACGCCTACGTCAACGATGCTTTCGGCGTCTCCCATCGACGGCACGCCTCAGTCGTCGGACCTCCGTCCTACCTGCCGAGCGCCGCCGGGCTGCTCCTCCAGAAGGAGATCGAGGCGCTCGGTCGCCTGCTGGGCAAACCCGACCGGCCATTCGTCGCCGTCGTCGGCGGGGCCAAAGTCGCCGACAAGCTCGGGGTGCTCAAGGCCCTCCTGCATCACGTCGACGCCCTGGTGGTCGGCGGTGGCATGGCCTTCACATTCCTGGCGGCCCTAGGTCACGATATCGGCGGTTCACTGGTAGATCGCGACCAGATCGCCAATTGCGTCGAGCTGTTGGCTTCAGATACCCCGATCCTCCTTCCTAGCGACATTGTGGCGCTCGAACCCGGTGCGCCATTCGGTTGCGACTGTTCTGGAGGTGAGGTGCGCACGGTCGGTGCTGACATCCCTGACGGGTGGCAGGGACTCGACATCGGCCCCGAAACGGCTGACGCCTACGCTCGACGCATCGCCGGTGCGGGAACGGTGCTCTGGAACGGTCCGATGGGAGTCTTCGAGGACCTCCGTTTCTGTGCCGGCACGGCTGCGGTGGCCGCCGCTGTGGCCGCCTGTAGCGGCTACACAGTGGTGGGCGGGGGCGACAGTGCCGCCGCCGTGGATAAGCTCGGGCTCGACCGAGACATCAGCTTCATCTCCACCGGAGGCGGCGCATCTCTCGAGCTGCTCGAGTTTGGTGACCTGCCGGGCCTGGCTGCGTTGCGCAGTGCCCCCAACGCCCCCGTATGCACCCTCTCGTGAGTCGCGCCGCCGGCCGCCGGCCGCTCATCAGCGGGAACTGGAAGATGAACCTCGATCACCTCGAGGCCATTCACGGCGCACGTGATCTGGGTCTGCGCCTGCGACCGGCCGATGTCATCGGGCTCGACGTTTCCGTTCATCCACCGTTCACCGATATCCGCTCGGTCCAGTCGGTACTCGAGGGCGAATCGATCCCGGTGGCCCTTGGCGCCCAGAATTGCGCCGTCGAGGATTCGGGAGCCTTCACCGGTGAGGTCAGTCCCGTCATGCTGGCCAAGCTGCACGTCGAATACGTGATCATCGGCCATTCCGAGCGCCGGGCGATGTTTGGCGAGTCCGACGCCGTGGTCGCTGCCAAACTGAAGGCCGTGCTCCGCAACGGCATGACTCCGGTGTGCTGCGTCGGAGAGACCGTCGACGAACGTGACGTGGGACTGACCCAGGAGCGCCTGTCGACCCAGGTAAAGGCAGCCCTGTCCGCCGTTCCCGTAGAGGCGGTGCCCGGCATGGTGATCGCCTACGAGCCGGTGTGGGCGATCGGCACCGGCCAGGCGGCGACCCCGGAGGACGCCCAGGAGGCCTGCTCATGGATCCGAGGAGTGGTGGCGTCACAGGTAGGGGGAGACGAGGCCACCCAGGTCCGTATCCAATACGGGGGGTCGGTCAAGTCGGACAACACCGAGGAGCTCATGGCCTGCCCCGATGTGGACGGCCTGCTGGTGGGTGGAGCCAGCCTGGATGCGGCGGAATTCGTCGAGATCGTCCGGGCCGCAGCCCGGGCCGCATCCCGGGTGACCCGATGAGTTTGGTAGCGTCTTCTGTGGCCACGACCCAGAGGAGAGCATCACCGTGTTGACCGCAGCCATCGTTGTGCTTCAGGTCGTCTGCTCGCTCGCGCTCATCTTCCTGATCCTGATGCATTCGGGCAAAGGCGGCGGGCTATCCGACATGTTCGGCGGTTCGGTGGGTTCGGCCGCTTCAGGTTCGACCGTGGTGGAGAAGAACCTGGACCGGATCACTGTCACCGTGGCCGTGGTCTTCGCATTCACCAACATCATCCTCCTGCTGCGCCTGCAGTGAGCACCCCCGACACCGGGTCCGAAGAACACCGATCCCGGATGTCGTCCCTCTGGCGGGAACGCCGCGCC
>JAYVYR010000194.1:0-2838 GCA_043784065.1 Acidimicrobiaceae bacterium | reverse complement strand
GGTCGTCCGCCATCGTCCACCTGGCTGCCCGACCCTCGGTCCCCCGCTCGATCATCGACCCGATCGCCTCGCACGACATCAATGCCACCGGCACCTTACGGGTGCTCGAAGCCGCCCGCCACCACGGCAACCCTCTGGTAGTGGTGGCGTCGTCGTCGTCGGTATACGGGGCCAATCCCGCCTTGCCAAAGGAGGAGGACCTGGCGCCGATGCCGGTCAGCCCCTACGCGGTCAGCAAACTGGCGACCGAGTCGTACGCACTGGCCTACGGCCATTCCTATGGCCTCCCGACCCTGGCGTTCCGGTTCTTCAACGTCTTCGGCCCGCTCCAGGCACCCGGGCACGCCTACGCCGCCGTGATCCCGGCATTCCTCGACGCCGCGCTCCGGGGCGATCCCCTCCAGGTGCACGGTGACGGCTTGCAGACGAGGGATTTCACCTACGTCGGCACGGTGTGCGCAGTCCTTGCCGATGCCGTGGCGCACCGGATCACCAACCCTCGTCCCGTCAACCTGGCTTTCGGCACCCGCTACTCACTCATCGACGTGATCGCCCAGATCGAACAGCAGCTCGGCCACCCCTTGGAGCGGCACCACACCGATCCACGGGTCGGCGACGTGCGCGATTCCCAAGCTGACCAGACCAACTTGCGATGTCTCTTTCCCGATGTGGAGCCTGTCCCCCTGGCGGACGGCCTTGCGGAAACCATCGCCTGGTTCCGGCAGAGATGACGAAATCCTCCGTCGACGGGCGCACCCAAACCATTGCGGGCGCCTCACTGGTTGGCCTGGCGGTGATGGCTTCCCTGATCTTTCGCCGCCATCCGGGGCCGATCTTCCTCGACGACTGGGGGCTCTCCTTCATCCACCCCGCGGTGGGTGACTCCCTCTATCAGCGGGTGACCGATCTGGGCTCGGTCACCTTCCTGTTGGTCGGTTCGATCCTGGCCGCTCTGTTGGTGGTCGGCCGTGATCGGCTGCGTGCATTGGCCTGCCTGGTCGGACCGGGGCTGTCCGTCGTGCTGGTCGAATGGCTGCTCAAGCCCGTGATCGCCCGCCGCTTCGACACGGCACTGACCTTCCCGTCGGGGACCACGACCGTAGTCGCCTCGGTGGCCACCGCCTGGGCCCTGGCCGTGCCCCGGCGGATCCTGTCCGTGGCCGTGGTCCTCGGCGCCTTCCTGGTCGGCCTGGAGTGCATCGCCGTGGTCGCCCTGCAGTGGCACTTGCCGACCGATGCTCTGGGCGGCGTGGTCGTCGGGGCGGGGGTCGTACTGCTGGTCGACGGCCTGCTCCATCTGGCGCTGCGGCCCCACCGGGTCGAGGCCGGGTCACCGACGAGGTCGGACGCCACCGGCGCCACGCGCTTCTGACCCGGGGCTCCGCCCAGGCTCGCTCCTCCTGTTCCCGGCAAACACCACCCGGGTAGCATGGAGAGTCGCCGACGATTCCAGTGGTGCCAATTCGCAGGGCACCGGGCACCAGGGCAGTCGCTGCGCGGCAGGGGAATACCGCATCAATGAGCGGGGGCCGCATGACGAGTGAGAATGAGCGTTCGGTGGGCACCGAAGCGGTCCGGCGCGGGAGCAGAGCAGTGGCCTGGGTGGCCGTCCGGATGGATTCGACCTCGGGGTCCGATGGCCGCGGATCCGTGACCGCTCACCTGCTGCACCAAGTGACCAAGGCCGTGCGGGGCGACGACCGCATCTGCCCCGTCGGCACCTCGCTGTTGGCGGTCCAGTTCGGTTCCGTGGCCAGTGCGGTCCCGCTGCTTGTCTTGGGTGACCGGATCGCCCGGGCTGTCGGCACCACCTTCCCGCTCGACCTCGCCGACGCCGGTCTAGCCACCGTCGTGGGGATGGCAGGCCCCGTCGAGGGGATCGGTCCCGTCAACCCCGGCGACGTGTCGCGCCGTTCGCTGGGTGCTGCCCGATCGGGACGGTCGGCACTGGCCGACGATGCGTCCGGCGGGATCGGCGAGCTCACCGCGGTCGTCTCGGTCGACCAGTGGGTGACCGGCCACCCGTCCCCATCCCGATCTGGGCCGTCGTTCCAGCCGCTCCACCGGCGCGTCGTCTATCGCTGCTACACGACGCCGGCCGAGGGGATCGAAGGGCTGCGCCCGGCCCACCCGCAGGCGACGGTCGGCGGACCGACCGGCGCCCCGGGGGCGACCACCAATCTGAACGTCCTGGTGATCGACCCGATGGCCGCCGCCGGGACCCCGCCCGGCTTCGCCCTCACCGCAGCGGCCACCCTGGCGGAGCGACTGGGCTGTCGGACGGCCACGGCCACCGTCTCCCCCGACGAGCCCCTGGTCACATCCGTCGACGGCACCGATGTGGACCTGGTGGTGTTGGTGCTCGACGGAGCCTGGGTGGGACGGTCCCCCAACTGGGCGACAGGGGCCTGGGGCCTGCCTGCCCACCTGACCACCACCTACGTGGACAAGGGGATCCCAGTGCTGGCCGTCAGCGCCGGGGCCGGCGCCGGGGCCATCGCCTCGTGCGTGACCCAAGGGGCGTTCGCCCTGTTCGACCTGGACAGCCTGGCGGACGCCCTGCCGTTCCACGTCGGCCTCGGCCTCGAGGAGGCCCGCCAGGCGGCCGAACTCGCCTTTCCCGACCGGTTCCGGGCCCTCCTCGGGCTCACCGCCGGCGAGCGGCGGGTCCTCTTCTATCTGACCGAGGGATGGGCGGCGCAGGACATCGCCGAGGAGTTGGTGGTGTCGCTCACGACGGTGCGGTCCCATATCCGCTCGGTGCTGCGCAAGTTGGCGGTCCGCTCGCAGCTAGCGGCGGTCGCCATCGCCAACAGCCGCGATCTCGAGCACCACCCC
>JAYVYR010000193.1:0-3137 GCA_043784065.1 Acidimicrobiaceae bacterium | reverse complement strand
CAGCGGTGGACCACCTACGCCATCTCCCTCCTGTCTTTCTCGGTGGTCTCGGTCCTCCTGCTCTACGGCATGCAACGCCTCCAGGGCCATCTCCCCTTCAACCCCGACCACATCGCATCGGTCCCGCCGGCCCTGTCCTTCAACACGGCGATCAGCTTCCTGACCAACACCAACTGGCAGAACTACGCCGGCGAGACGGGGATGACCCAGTTCACGCAGATGGCCGGCCTGGTTGTCGAGATGTTCACCTCGGCCGCTGTCGGCATCGCCGTGGCCGTGGCCCTCATCCGTGGGCTGACCCGGGCCAAGACGTCGACGTTGGGCAACTTCTGGGTCGACCTCACCCGTATCATCACTCGGATCTTGTTCCCATTGGCCGTGATTCTGTCGATCATCTTCATCGCCCAGGGTGCCACCCAGAATCTGCACGCCACCCACATGATCACCGCTCTGACAGGCCGGCACCAGGGAATTCCCGGTGGCCCGGTGTCTTCACAGGAAGCCATCAAGCAGTTGGGGACCAACGGTGGTGGCTACTACAACGCAAATGCCGCCCACCCGTTCGAAAACCCGACCGGCCTGACCAACCTGCTGTCCAACTGGGCGGTGCTGGCCATTCCCTTCGCCCTGGGTTGGACCTTCGGCAAGATGGCTCGCGACCGCAAGCAGGGTTACGCGGTGCTGGGTGCCATGTTCGGGCTGTGGGCCATCGCCGCTCTCCTGGTGATGCCCTTCGAGGCCCACGGCAACACCCACATCACCCAGGCACACGTCACCCAGGCCGTCACCGCCACCTCGCCCGGCGGCAACATGGAAGGGAAGGAGGTGCGCAACGGACCGGTCATCTCGGCCCTGTTCGGCTCCTCTTCCACGGGCACATCGACCGGTTCGGTCGACTCGGCCCACGACAGCTTCACGCCCCTCGGCGGCGGAGTCCTGCTGTTCAACATGTTGCTCGGTGAGGTGAGCCCGGGCGGCACCGGCTCCGGCCTCTACGGGATGCTCATCTTCGCCCTCCTGGCCGTTTTCGTGGCCGGCCTGATGGTGGGACGGACTCCGGAGTACCTGGGGAAGAAGATCCAGGCCGCCGAGATGAAACTCGTGGTCCTCTACATCATCACGGCCCCGGCCGCGGCGCTGATCTTCGCCGGCATCTCGCTTGTCATGCACTCGTCACTGACCTCGATCTTCAACTCCGGGCCCCACGGCCTGACCGAGGTCGCCTACGCCTACGCCTCAGCATCCAACAACAACGGATCGGCCTTCGCCGGCCTCAGCGGCAACACGAACTGGTACAACACCACACTCGGTATCTCAATGCTCATCGGGCGCTTCGCCCTCATCGTCCCGGTCCTGGCCATAGCCGGATCGCTGGGCCGCAAGCAACGGGTACCGGTGTCGTCGGGCACCTTCCCGACCGGCACTCCGTTGTTCGCCCTCCTCATGGCCGGTATCGCCGTGATCGTGGTCGGCCTGACCTACTTCCCGGTGCTGGCCCTCGGGCCCATCGTCGAGCACCTAGTCGGAAAGTTCTAAGGAGCACACGTGACCATCACTCTGGACACCCCCGAGACCCCAGACCTGCCCGGTGCACCCGCTGCCGACAGGACCACCCGCAAGGCAGCCGCCTTCGACGGCACCATGGTGCGGCGTGCACTCGTCGACTCGGTCACCAAGCTGAGCCCCCGCCACATGGCCCGCAATCCGGTCATGTTCGTAGTGGAGGTCGGTTCGGTCCTGACCACCTTCTACTTCTTCCGCGACCTCAGCTCCGGCACCTTCCAGAACAATCTCTTTACCGGTCTGGTTGCCATCTGGCTCTGGTTCACCGTGGTCTTCGCAAACTTCGCCGAGGCAGTCGCCGAGGGTCGGGGCAAGGCCCAGGCCGACACCCTTCGCAAGACCCGGGCCGAGACGGTGGCTCGCGTGCTACGGGGCGACGCCGTGGAAGACATCCCCTCCAGCCAGCTCCAATTGGGTGACCGGTGCGTCGTCACTCCGGGCCAGTTGATTCCCGGCGACGGCGAGATTGTCGAGGGCATCGCCACCATCGACGAGTCGGCCATCACCGGCGAGTCGGCCCCGGTCATCCGCGAGTCGGGCGGCGACCGGTCGTCGGTCACCGGTGGCACCTGGGTGCTGTCCGACCGCATCGTGGTCCGCATCACGGCCAAGCCGGGGGACACCTTCCTCGACCGGATGATCGCCTTGGTCGAAGGGGCCAGCCGCCAGAAGACCCCCAACGAGATCGCCCTCGACATCCTGCTGGCCGGTCTCACGATCATCTTCCTGTTGTCGGTTGTCACTCTTCAGCCTTTTGCCATCTACTCCGGTGCCCAGCAGCCCATCGTCGTGTTGGTCGCTCTCCTGGTCTGCCTCATCCCCACCACCATCGGCGCCCTACTGTCGGCCATCGGCATCGCCGGGATGGACCGCTTGGTGCAGCGCAACGTCCTGGCCATGTCAGGCCGGGCGGTCGAGGCGGCCGGCGACTGCTCGACACTTCTGCTCGACAAGACTGGCACCATCACCTTCGGCAACCGGCGGGCCTCTGTCTTCGTGCCCATGCCCGGCGTGGAGACCAGCGAACTGGCATCGTGCGTCCTCCTCTCTAGCCTGGCCGACGAGACTCCTGAAGGCCGATCCATCGTCGAACTGGCCGAGACCAAGTACGGGCAGGTGGCAGCCGACGTGCCCGACGCCGAACTCATCCCCTTCACCGCCCAGACCCGCATGAGCGGCCTCGACATCGATGGCAAGCGCATCCGCAAGGGAGCGGCCGACTCTGTCCGCCAGTGGGTCGAATCTCAGGGCGGCACCGTTCCGGCCGACCTGGCCCAGGTGGTCGAGGCCATCGCCAACGGCGGCGGCACTCCCCTCGTGGTAGCCGAGGACACTCGGGTGCTGGGGGTCGTCCATCTGAAAGACGTGGTCAAGCCGGGCATCGCCGAGAAGTTCGAGCAGATGCGGGCCATGGGCATCCGCACCGTCATGATCACGGGCGACAATCCGCTGACTGCAGCGGCCATCGCCGCCGAGGCCGGAGTCGACGACTTCCTGGCCGAAGCCACCCCCGAGGACAAGATGGCCCTCATCAAGGCCGAACAGGCCGGCGGCCATCTGGTGGCCATGACCGG
>JAYVYR010000192.1:0-10152 GCA_043784065.1 Acidimicrobiaceae bacterium | reverse complement strand
CTCACCCTCGACCTCGTGCGCCAAGCTGTAGATCGGCTGTCCGATCTGCAGCGCGAAGTCATCCGCCACCGGTTCGGCTTCGATGGCGCCGACCCCGCTTCACTCCAGACCACAGCCGAGCGCATGGGCATCGGCGTCCGCAAGGTTCGCCAGGCCGAAGCGGAGGCGCTCGAGATTCTCTCGGTCAGCGATGTGCTCGAAGCCGCCCACGAGGCAGCCTGAGCCTGGTCTGCTCGGCCCGCCGACCGTATCGGTCGGCGGGCTCCGTCCCTGCCTACATCAATAGGGCGGCACAGGGGTCGCGTTGCCGAAGCCGTATCCGGCGCGCACCAGGGGCAGGTCAGCCATGGTCCGGACCCCGGCCGGAGCCTGGCAAAGCACCGGAATGGCGTTGATGGCCTGCATGGCAGTGGCTACGCTGGCCGCTCGGACATGTTCGGCAACAGGCAAGGGCTTTTCATAGGACATCAGCGTGAGCACGTGGGCCCGGATCGAAGGCTCACCCTCGAGGGTCAGTGTCCAGCCGTCGAGCGGGGTGGGCCAGTGCAACGGGTACTCCCCGCCCACGGTCCACAACGTCTCGATCTCCACCAGGCTCTGGCCGGCCCTCCGGCCCTGCCAGAGCCACCGCTGTCCGGACACAGTGCCGGCCCGCAACGGGATCCCGAAAATCTCGTGGTCGCGGTCGGCGACGGTCAATTCGACCGACGAGGTGATCTCGTCGAGGCCAGCGCCCAGCGCTTCGCCGATGAGAGCCACCTCCTCCCGGAAGATCCCACTGTTGAAGGCCAGGAATTGGCTGGCCTCCTCGGATACCTCCTCTACCGGTTGCCCGAACCGCATGTTGTCGAACGTGATGTGGGTCGACTCGTAGAAGGACCAGTCGGCCCGCTCTTGCAAGGTCACCCGTTCGATGGACCGGGACATGCCGGAAAGAGCGAGGGGCAGCACCCCGCTCAAGTTTCCCGGGTTGAGGCCGGTTCCGTGGACTGACGAATTCCCTTGGACACACGCCTCTTCGAGCCGTTCCAAGTCTTCGGCCGGAAGGGACCGAGGATGGAACAGGAAGGCAGTAGTGGCAACGTTGGTACCACTGGCCAGGATCCGGCAGACCTCGTCGATCGAGGCGTGCCGGGGGAAGTAGGCCACGCAATCGGCGGCGAGCGCCAGAATGGCGTCGATGTCCTGGGTGGCGGTCACGCCGCACGGCTCACGGCCAGCCAGGACTCCTGCGTCGGCACCCTCCTTTTCGTGGCTGTAGACCTTTGCCCCCACCAATTCGAGGTCGCGTCGGTCGAGGATCGCCCGGATGGCTTCCACGCCCTGATTGCCGGTGGCCCATTGAACGACCCGATAGCTCATGCTCGATCCTCCTGTTGCCGGTTGTGCGATAGCGGGAATGCGGATGTTGAAGTGAGGATGCTGCCGATGGTAGGGCGAAGGCCCGCTGCCGTGCGGAATGCCGTCGCCAGATCGCGACCTACCGGCGGAATCGCTCAAGGGGTGCCACTTCCCTTCCGATTGTCAGGAATGGCCGCAATCGGAAGGGAAGGACTCCCGGAGTAGGCGGAGGAACCTGGCCAAGGCTCAGGCCGTCGGCAAGCCCTACGGGCCCGTCGTCGCCTACGGGACCGGGCCGGCAAAGTTCCGGGTGACCGAGGCGATGGCTCTGGTAGTCGGGGCGTATCTTCTGATCAGTGTCGGGATCGCCATCAAGACCGGCGTCGTGCTCTTCCCCGGTGTCATCGTGATCGCTCTCGTTGTCGCCATGTCCCGGCCCCGCCGCGGGCTCGCCGTCACCTCGCGCGGACTGCTCGTTCTGCACCAGTCCCTTGTCAACGGGGCTCCCGACAGGATCCAGGCGATGCTCCCACTGGCCGCGCTCCCCGTAGTCGCTGACGGTCAGCAAGGCACGATCCAGACCTCCGTCGACGTGCCGGTCAGAAACGACCGCATCCGGTTGAAGCGCGCCACGTTCGAAGCCCTTTGCCAAGCTGAGCGCGACCTCGAGGCGACGAATGCGCTTTCTGGCGTTGCGGGGGCTACCCCACCACAGGCCCCCGGCTGGTTTCCAGATCCGGTGGGCCGCTACCACTACCGCTTCTGGAACGGCCTCGCTTGGACCAACCATGCTTCGGCCGACGGCTCCGCCTACGTCGATCCCCTCACCTGAGGACTCCTGTGGGCCGGCGGAATAGAACCCCGCCGCCTATCCAGTCGGCAGCAGGGCCGGGGTCGTGCCGGACAGGGAGATGCGGCGCAGGTAGAGGGATCGGTTGTTGGGAAATCCCACCGCTCCCGGCGACCAGGCATGAAAGGCGATCCACGCCGTGCCCGCCCCGTCGATGAAGACCGATGCCCCGCCTGGACCCTTGACGTTCGATCCACTGCCAAGGATGGGTCCCGACAGCGGCTTGGTGCATGGCCCCAAGGGGCTGATGCACTCCGAAACGCCGATCGCGTAGTCGGCAGTCTTCCAACTGTTTCCCGAATAGAAGAGGAAGTACCTCCCGCCGTTCGCTACCAGGTTGGGGGCTTCCACCACTCCTCCCTCCCATGACTGATCGGGCACGAGAAGCTGCACCGGCGCAGAGCCCACGGTGAACGCCGTTCCCGTCGCCTCGAGTTGCTGGGACCAGATCGCCGAATTCCCACCCCCGCCGTTCGATTTCCAGACCAGGTACGGCGTGCCGTCAGTGCCGACGAACGGAGACGGATCGATAGAGCCGCCCAGTGCCGCCTGGCATTCGAGTGGGCCGGTCGACTTGTCGGTGAAGGGACCCTGGGGTTGGGTGGCAGTGGCCACTGAGATGCACTCCTGACCTCCTCCGGGTCCGGCCAAACGCACCGAGTAGTAGAGGACGAAAGAGTGTCCGACCTGGAGCACCGACGGAGCCCATGTCAGGTTGGGCCGGACCCAGGACGGGAGGTTCGGAAGGGCGTCTCCCACCGCACTCCAATGGACCAGATCGGTCGACTTGATGATCTGGATGTTGCCGACCACCGAGTTGGTGGCATAGGCGAAGTACGTACCCCCGACCGCCAGCACATAGGGATCGGGGAAGTCGAACGGGTACACGAGGCCGTCACTCGAACCACCGGCCAGCGTCGAACACGCAGTGGAAACGGAGGAGATGTCATGGGCGGCACTGGCGGTGTCGCCCAATCCGATCTGGTGGTACGCATGTTCCACTCCACCGAGGCACGTCTCAAGGGTTCCTATCCCTATCCCCTGGAGAAAAGCAATGGTGGTGATTCCGAGGAGTTTCTGCTCAGTCGCCGCCAACTGGGCGAGCGAGGAGGCGATGGACGTCTGAGTGGCGTCGCGGCGGTTCGTCGAAAGAGCTCGTACGTAGGTCGTTACCGCGACATCGGTCCGTAACGTCGCCAGTTGCGAACGGGCAGCCGTCAAATCGGAGTGCTCGGTGCGGTTCCGGGCATGGGCTTGTACATCGGTGGTGACCGCCGCGATCACGACAGCCAGCACAACCAAGCCGATTACCCATCCGATCCACCGATGCGAGCGCGGGCTAACCACCGGTGGACACCGCCGTCGTGCAGCTACTCGCCACTGCCGTCAATGCGCTGGCGGCCTGGTTCGGATCTCCTAGTGCGAGGGAATTCAGTGCCCGCTCGACGCCACCGAGGCACGTATTGAGGTTCACCGTCGCCGACGTCTGCTGGGACACATTGGCTTGGGCGGTGGCCAAGGCCGTCCGGGCACCGTCAAGTTTCGTGGAGTCGTTGCCCAGTGTTGCCGAGTCCACGGCAACCTGCCCGTTGACGACGTCGAGGTCGTGCCGGACAACAGCCAAGTCGCTCACGAAAATGGCAATCTGCAACCGGGTGGCTTCCAGCAGGCGATGGGTCTCGTCGAATTGCGTGTTCGCCTGGACCTCGTTGCCTGTCACGTACCCCAGGGTTCCAGCGAAAAAGGCAAGTATCCCGGCGATGGCGACCCACCTCCAGAGGCGATTCCGCCGTGCTGGTCGATGGACGGGGTGGTCGGTGCCGCTCTCCAGCATTCGTACCCCGGTGATGGTCATTGCTCCGCCTTGTTCGGCCACATCCTGAGGGCAACGCAAGGCTACGTAGTCCTGAGTCCGATGTTCAAGCCGCCCCCGGGTGATCTGCAACCCCTGTAGCGCCCCGCAAGGAGAACCGGGATCCATGATCGATGGCAGATCTCCTTCGGTCACTTGCGGCGACCGCCACCACACCCCCTGTCGTTCGGTCGTCGCAAGGATCGAGTGCTCCACCGCACATCTGATTGCGGCCGTGATCGCACATCTCGACCATTCGTTGTCAAACCCCGGCGTCGGACCAAGTTCAGCCCGGGTACCGTTTCGGATCACTCAGCGAAGGGAATCCTGCATGCTTACGAAGGAACTGACGTTGATCGGGCGGAGGATGACCTTTACCGCCCCCGACGGGGACCACTATCTGGGGGGCATGGCGGAGGCTGGCCCGGTCGACCTTCTCCCGGTTCTAACCGCCAGTTGTCACCCCGGTGACACCGTGATCGACGTCGGGGCCAACATTGGCGTGAGGGCCGTCATGTCGGCACTGCTGACTGCCCCAGGACGCGTCGTCGCCCTAGAGCCGGTTCCCGAGACGTTCGTGCACCTCGAACAGAACTGTTCTGGATCGAAGATCGACAATCTGACCTGCGTGCATGCAGCCATCGGTGCCGTCGAAGGCACGGTAAAACTCGTGACACGAACGGGTTCGAACTTTGCCGCATTCGTCGGTTACGAGGGCGTTCTCGACCGCTACGTCGGGTACGACGAGTACGAGGCGCGCGTGCTGACGGTTGACCGACTGGTCAAGGAGCAGGCACTTACCCCTGTCGATTTCATGAAGATCGATGTCGAGGGCTACGAACTCGAAGTGCTCCGCGGGGCAGCCTCCGTACTGAACGGGTTGCAACCGGTGGTGTTTCTCGAGGCGAATCATTACTGCCTGAATGTCTTCCGACGGACATCGATTGTCGACTTCCTCGATGAGATCCTGGCGTTCTTCCCCTTCGTCCGTGCCGTCGATACGACGTTGAACACCGTGGACCTGACCCAATTTGCCACTCATCACAATTTCTTCCACGACAATGTCGTTCTGGGCAGATTCCCTAACTTGCTGTGTGGATTCGATGGCCGTGTCGCGCAGATTGCGACTGCTCTCCGGGGTCAGATCTAGGGCTGTTCGCGTCCGACAGCGTCCGATCGCCAAGTGCACGCAGCGAGGTGCACCGCCGCTGCTGCCGTCGAGTCCGGGCTCTCCTCACTCCTACTTCCCCAGCACCGCCAACTGCTCGGCCAGGTCTTCGGGTAGCTCCGACGTCCACGACATCCGCTCGCCAGAAGTCGGATGATCAAATGCCAGCTTGTAGGCGTGCAGGAATGGCCGGGTCACTGTGGCCCCGGGTAGCGACCGCCCTTGACTGTAGGGGTCGTCCCCCACCACGGGGTGGCCGATGGCCGACAGGTGCACCCGGATCTGATGGGTCCGGCCGGTCTCAAGTGAAGCCCGCACCAAGGTAGTCGGGCCCGGCGTCTCGAACCGTCCTTCCACCTTGTACCGGGTCCTCGCCTCCTTGCCCTTGCGTGTGATGGCCATCCGGGTGGGTGAGCTGACCGAACGTCCGATGGGTGCGTCCACCAGCCCGGACTCCCCATCCACATGGCCGAGCACCAACGCCCGATAGGTACGCGCTACCTCTCGGGCGGACAGTTGACCCACCAGCGAGTGGTAGGCACTAGGAGTCCTGGCCACCACCATGAGTCCCGACGTCCCCCGGTCGAGCCGTTGGACGATGCCCGGCCGGTCGGGCTCGGATCCCACCTCCGTCGGCAGCGCCGACAGGTCTGGATACCGCGCCACAAGACCGTGCACGAGCGTGCCCGATCGGTGCCCGGCTCCGGGATGCACCACCAGCCCAGCCGGTTTGTCGACCACGATCACGTCAGCGTCCTCATAGACGACGACCACGTCGACTGACGGGTCGCCGACGGGTCCGACAGCCACGTCCTCTTCGATCCGGTCGACCTCGAGTGTCTGGCCCTCCCGCAGCCGTGTACTCCGGCTCGATACGGCCTTCCCGTCAATCTGCACCCGTCCGTCGGCCACCAGTGCATCGACGGACGAACGCGACACATCGGCCAACAGGGCGACCGCCCGGTCGACCCGCACCCCTTCGAGCGAAGCCGGAACTACCACGGACAGATCGCTCACGACTTCGCTCCGTCGAGCAGTAGGGAGATCACCAGTAGAACGCACCCGATGGTGATGCACGAATCGGCCACATTGAAGCTCGGGAAGAAATGAAAGTCCACGAAATCGACCACCCCGCCGTGTAGGTCCCGGAAGAGCCGATCGGCCAGGTTCCCGAGCGCACCGCCAATGATCAGCCCGAGAATGGCCGCCCGGCCCAACGTGGGAGCACGCCACACCAGTACCAGCAGAACCGCAACAAGTACGCTTCCTACCACCACGATCGCGCCAGATGCACCTTGGAAGAGACTGAAGGCGGAACCCGTGTTGTTCGAGAGGACGAGGTCCAAACGCCAGAGCACATGCACCGGACTCGAAACCAACCGGTCGACCGCCCACCACTTGGTCAACTGGTCGGCCAGGACGACCGCGGCCACGATGCCTACCGCCACAGCCAACTTGGCCACACCGGTAGGTGACGTCCCGTGGTGGCCGGCATCGTTCACCACGGCCGTCTCATCGGTCAGCGCCGTGACAGGCCACCACTTTTGCAGGCGACGCAGAGGCGGGCGAACGGTAGCGCCTGCAGGCGGGCTTTGGGAATGGGCTGATAGCAGCGCTCACACCAGCCGTAGGACTTCCGGTCGAGCTTCTTCAACGCGTCGTCGATCTCCTCGACGGCCGCCGCGGCCTGGGCCGACAGGGCCAGGTTCCGTTCACGGTCGACCGTGACGGTACCGCCCTCGCCCGACTCCTCGTCGAACTGGACGTCGCCCGGCTCCCGCTCCAGGGCGAGCGAGTCGGCCTCGGCCCGCAGGTCGATGGCCTGGCCGGAGTAGATGGTCCGCTCCTCATGGAGCAGCACCCGTTGGGCGTCGAGGAATTTGGGGTCCTTGGCATACGGGCCAACTGTTGGACGCTTCGGAGGCTCAGGTACCACCTTCTTGACGGCCTTGACTGCAGCCGGCGCCGGAACTGGAATCGGCGCCGGGGCAGAGGCGGCCTTCTTGGCCGGTGCAGCCTTGGTGGCCACCAGTGCCTTCTTGGCCGGTGCTTTGGCGACCGGTGTCTTCTTGACGGTGGCTTTGGTGGCCGGGGCGGCCTTCTTGGCCGGTGCAACCTTCTTCGCGGCCGGGGCGGTCTTCTTGGCAGGGATCGACTTGGTGACGGTGGCCTTCTTTTTCGGGGCTTTGGCCGATCTGGCCTTGGCGGTTGTGGCCTTCTTGGCCGGAGTTGCGGATGTACGAGCGGCCGCTGCGGCCTTCTTCGTTGCTGCCACCTTCTTAGCTGGCGCGCCCTTCTTCGTGCTCGCCGGCGACTTCTTTGCTGCGGTCAACTCGACCTCCTTCGGAGAAGAGCCCTTCGCGCCACCATCGGCACCCTGCTGCACGGTAGTGACCGTGATGCCCGCATCGGCGAGCGAGCGACCCTATCGTGCCCGGGTGTAGCCAGCAATCCGGAAGTTCCGGCCCGACGTCCCGAGCACCCTAGTCGTGGACGACAGCTGCCCGGACGGCACGGGACACTCGGGCACGTCCCGAACGATAGATCGGTGGGCAGGAGTGCCGTCTTGCGGTGTCAGCGGCGTACTTGACACCAAGACCATGGAGGGACGGATCAGTCCAGCTGCATGGATCAGACGGGCAGCGAACCCGACGGGCGCAACTGGGTGACCTCACCCGAGGCCCGCTGTGCCTCAGTGATGTTGGTGACCGATGAACTGGCGTCTGCAGCGGCGTTGAGATTGCCGTCCACCCAGCTGAGCATTTCGGACAGGGCGGAACGCAGGCGCTCCCGCTCGGTCTCGAGCTGGCGAGCCATGGTCTCCACCTCGTGCGACAGATGACTCCGGTTCGACTCCAGCCGAGCGATCTCCTCGCGCAAACGCTGCTCGGACTCGGCTTGGACTTTACGGGCTACCGCTTCCGCGTCGGCGATCACCCGGGTGGCCTGGGCCTCAGCATCGGCCTTCGTCTCGTCGACGAACTTCTGGGCCAGCACCAGTGTGCGCTGCAGGGTGTCGTCGGCAATCACCGGTGGCGGGGCGGCGGGCTCTGGCCTTACCTCCAGCTTGGCGGCCAGCTCGGTCTCCATCTGGGCGATGGACTCGGCGGCCTTGCGCAGGCGCTCGTTACTCTGGCGCAGCTGCTCCTGGAGGCCCTCCGCCTCGACTGCCGCCTTCTCGAGGTACTCGTCGACGTCGTCGCGGTGGTAGCCCTTGAGAGTCTCCCGGAACTCCACGGTACGTAGCGAGTCGAGTGCAGATTGGGAAGCGTCCATGTCGCCATGGTAGCGGCGCCCCACAGGAATTCGAGGGATTTGCTCCCTTCATGTCACCATTCCCCACAGGTTTTTCGGGGCCGACGGCGACGGTTCAGCGGAAGACGGTGTTCGTGAGGACGGTGATGACCAGAAAGACGATCAGCACCGACAGGTCGAGACCGACCCCGCCCACCTGCACCGGCGGGATCAGCTTGCGCACAGGGCGAAGGACGGGCTCACAAATCTTGCCGAGCACTCGTTGGACCTTGAAGACCGGCGAGTCGAAGTTCATGCGACCCGAGACCGTGACCCAACTCAAGATGGAGTAAGCCAGCAGGACCAGCAGGAAGAGATACAGGAGGAAACCGATCAGCGCGAACATCTGCCCCTAGCCTATGGGGAGCTCAGCGGATGAAGGTCGCGGGCTCAGGAACTGACCAGGCCATGATCGGCCAGGCGCTGGCGCTCCTCGTCCGAGACCTTGACATTGGACGGGGTAAGAAGGAAGACCTCATCAGCCACCCGTTCCATGCCACCGGACAGCGCATAGGTAGTGCCACTGCAGAAGTCGATCATGCGACGCTGCAGGTCGCGATCGGCAGTCTGCATGTTCACGATCACCGGCTGGTTGTTCATCAAGCGGTTGGCGATCTCCACGGCATCGGCGAACCGGGCCGGAGCCACAATGTGGACTCTCGCATTGGACGAGGTCTCCGGTGTGGAGATCTTGACCGAAGGCGAGGTGACGGGACGAACTGGGGCGACCTGGGAGGCCGCAGCCACCGGGGCAGCTTGCGGAGCGGCTGCACTCACCCGAATGCGGCTGGGCGGGGGTGTCGACTCCTGCTCGACCTCGGCCGACAGCTGGCGCGTGGCCCCAGGGGCCGATCGGTTGTCATAGTCGTCATAGTGGTCATAGTCATCGACCAGGCCCAGATAAGCCATTGACTTTTTCAAGAAAGAAGTAGGCATGTGATCCTCCTAGCCACAGCGTAGTGCGTGGCTCGAACCCGAGGTTGCACGCTCCAGACGGGACTTCCAGGCTCCGATCGCCCATTGCGGGTTCACCTGCGGGTTCACGTCTGAGCTGTGCCCGGCTCATGTCCGGGCCGGCCGGTCGCCGAAGAGCGCTCGACCCAGACGCACCATGGTTGAGCCTTCCGAGAGGGCCACTTCGAGGTCGTCGGTCATCCCCATCGAACGGACGGGCAGCGACAGTGCGTCGGCCAGCCGGCTGAGCTCTCGGAACCCAGGTCGGGCGCCTTCAGGTGGACCGGGCATCCCTACCGCCATCAGCCCGACCACGTCGAGGTCCTCGTCGCTCAGGGCTGACACCAGGCCGGACACCTCGACGGGCGGCACCCCACCGCGTCCGGGCAGGCCGGCCACATCCACCTGGACAAGCACCCGGGCACCGGGGTGACGATTGGCAATGGCCCTGCCCTCCTCGATCCGGCCCACCGCCTGCCAGCAGGCCACCACCGGAGCCAGACGGGGCACCTTGTTGCGCTGGATGGCACCGAGGAAGTGCCATTCGGGCGCAGGCCCAGGATTGTCGGACATCGCTGCGGCCTTGGCCACCAGCTCGTCGGCGTAGTTCTCACCGACCACGGTGAGGCCGGCAGCCAGGGCCGTCCGCACGGCTTCGGGCCCGAATCCTTTGGTTACCGCCATGAGCGTTAC
>JAYVYR010000191.1:0-10301 GCA_043784065.1 Acidimicrobiaceae bacterium | reverse complement strand
GGGAGCTTGAGTCGGGCCTCGTCGACCTGGTGGTAGGGCACCTGGGTCAGCAGGTGGGCAATGCAGTTGATGCGGGCCGACCGCTTGTCTTCGGCATCGACCACAAACCACGGCGACTCCGGCGTGTCGGTATGGAGGAACATGGCGTCCTTGGCCCGCGAATAGTCCGACCAGCGCTGGCGGGCCTCGAGATCGATGGCACTGAGCTTCCAACGCCGGAGCGGGTCGCTGAGCCGGCTTTGGAACCGCCGCTCCTGCTCGTCGTCACTCACCGAGAACCAGTACTTGACCAGGATGATCCCGTCCTCGATCAGCTGGTGCTCGAAGACGGGGCACTGGCGCAGAAAACGGTGGTACTCCTCGGAATCGCAGAAGCCCATGACATGCTCTACACCAGCCCGGTTGTACCAACTGCGGTCAAAGAGGGACAGCTCGCCGGCAGCAGGCAACTGGGCGATGTAGCGCTGGAAGTACCACTGGGTCCGCTCCCGCTCGGTCGGGGTCGTCAGCGCCACGGTATGGACCACGCGGGGCGGAAGATAGGCGTTGATCCGCTTGATGACCCCGCCCTTGCCGGCGGCGTCACGCCCCTCGAATACCACCACCACCCGGGCCCCGGTCTCTCGGACCCACTCGGTCATGGTCGTCAACTCGGCTTGGAGCCGCAACAGCTCGGCCTCGTACAGTCGCTTCGGCATCCCGCTGGCCATCGCCATCTCCTCGTAGTCCGGACCCCTACTTCCGGGGCGGAGATGAACCTACTTTGTGACGTGGGAGCGAGCAGCCGGAGCCGAGTACGGCCGGACCGACATGGTGAAGAAGTCGCGGGAAAGTGCGGCGAAGTAGCGGCTGGGCGACGTGTTCTGATCAAAGGTCAGCAGAGTGCCATTGCCTGCCGCGGCCGGCACGCCGTCGATGAGGCCCCAGCTCGAGAAGTTGACCCAAGCCGTATTGATGTCCATCTCCATCGCCCGTATCGAGCCGGCCCGGGTCAGCAAATTGGCCAGATCCACGATGGACAGACCGGCGCCGCCGACATAGACCATCGCTCCGGTAGCCGTCACCCCGACACCCGAGCGCCACACCTGGACCCGGCCACCCAGCGTGGCACCCCAGCGGTAGTTGTCGTTGGCATTCAGTCCGGCGACCGGCACACCGTTGTCAACGATGAGGTCGAGGTTCTGCCGGACGGCCGTGGTAGTCGGCGTCATGGCCACTTCGGTGCCCCACGAGCCGATGTTCATGTTGCCGGCCGAGTCGATCACGAACGAGGCCTTGCCAGCTACGAGCGGCGCCGCAGTAACTCCGTCCAGGAAGAATCCGCCCCCAGAGTCCTGCATGCGGAACCCCGAGTTGAAGGCGGCGTCCAGGGTGGTGAGGGCGGCGCCGGTGATGGGAGCCATGGCGGCAAAGGTCCCGGTGCCGGGGATAGAGGTGCCAGCGTAGAGCTTTGCACTGAGCAGTTTGGTATCCATCCAGGCCACGCCGGTCACCAGGCTTGTGTTGACTGAGTTGGGCCGCAGATAGGCGGCGTAGGTGGTCGGCACTCCGGCAACGGTGCGTCCGACAACGTGCCACTGACCCTCACCAGGGGTGGGTGTCGACACAAAAGGGAGGATGGCGGCGGGAGCCGCAAGGTGGGCCGGGCCGGTGGGTTGTAGGACGGTGGTCGATGTCGACGTCGGTTTTGGTATCGCGCCCTCAGCCGGCCTACCACCCTTGGGCGGGGCGTTGAAGGTGTACCAGGTGTTCTCGGCCCAGGTCACGATGCCGCCGCCACCGTGGCCGCGGACCCACTCGGTCAGGCGGCTTCCGACGGTCGGACCCAGAGACGCGTCGGTGGCCGCACTGCCCAGCGAGTACCAGAGCGGGGACAGGAGAATGAGCAGCACCAGGAAGACCGTCGACTTCGGATGTCGGCCGATGATCGTCGCCCGCTCACGGCGCTTCAGCTTCTTGAGGGCCCGGCGTTCCTTGCGCAACGGCTTGGCGAGGGCATGGGCGTGCCGAGGCGTGCCCGTCAGTTCGGAGTGACGTGGGGTCGAATCGACCGATGGCAGGACTTCAGCGTCGTCAACTGACGGGTTGTCCTGGTCGAAAATGATGTTTCCAGACACGGTGCTTCCCAGACCTCGTTCCACGTGATAGCCGATGCGTCCTCCGTGCACCGTCAGGCCTCGGCCATTGGTGGGAGCGTCGCGTGTCCCCAGTTTCTCATGTCCCGCCTGCCGGCGGGGGCCACCCCCCGTTTGACCAGGGAGTCACCACGTCAATGACGTGGCGGCATCGGCTCCGGATGCGCTCATCACCCAGCGGCGCGACGACGTACGACGGGACTCAGGCCCGCTTGATCGGCGCCATCCGCAGCAAGAGCTTCTTGCGGCCGACTGAGGTGAAGATGACTTCGGCCTCGGCATCGTCACCCTCTCCCCGGGCGGCGACGACCCGCCCTTCGCCCCAGGTGGCATGGACGACAACGTCCCCCACCTCGAGGTCCAGCAGTTCAGCGCCGGTCGAGACGGACGAACGTCTGCGCCGACCGTTGGCGTCGAACGTGCCCTCGGCGGGCGAGACACCGCTGCCGAAGACCGATCTTCCGGGTGTTCCCGTCCGCTCCTCTACGCCCGGCCGGCGGCCGAAGTCGCCGATGCCGGTCCGGCCGCCAGATCCCGACGATCCCCAGCCCCGTTCGGTGGCCACATCCTTGACAAGCTCGGTCGGGATCTCATTGAGGAAGCGGCTCGGGATGTTCGAACTCGTGTTGCCCCACAGCATCCGGCTCCAGGCGTGGGACACGTAGAGATGGCGTTCAGCCCGGGTGATGCCCACGTAACAGAGCCGGCGCTCTTCCTCGAGCTCGACCGGGTCGCCCAGCGAGCGCATGTGGGGGAAGATCCCGTCCTCCATCCCGACCAGGAAGACAGCCGGGAACTCGAGACCTTTGGCGATGTGCATGGTCATCAGCGACACCTTGGTGCCATCGCCGCCGAGCTGATCAGAATCGGCCACCAGGGCGGCGGCCTCCAGGAACTCGGCCAGGGTGCGGTACTCGTCGGCCACGCCGACCAACTCGTCCACATTCTCCACACGGCCCAGGGCTTCGATGGTCCCTTCTGCCAGCAACTCGGACCGGTAGCCGGTGCGTTCGACGATGGCGGTCACCAAATCACCCGGGCCGAGTAGTTCGGGTTGACCGGTCGCCCCATCGACACCCGCCCGCGCCGCCTCGCCATGCAGATTCGGGGGCGTGTCGTCAGCGAGCGCGGGGACCAGAGCCTCACCCTCGTCGTCCACCAGCGCCGGCACCGCCATCTGCGAACGCAGGTCGGCCAGAAGATCAGCCAGATCCTCCAGCGACTTGCCTGCCTTTCCGCCGATACCCGCCTCGCCCGCTTCGGCTACAGCGTCGCCGAACGAGATCCCGCGCTGACCGGCAAATCCTGACAGTTTGGCAACCGAGGTGTCGCCCACGCCCCGTTTGGGCACGTTGACGACGCGGCGCCAGCTGATCTCGTCGTCCGGGTTGACCAGCACGCGCAGGTAGGCAACTACGTCCTTGACCTCCTTGCGGTCGTAGAACTTGGTGCCGCCCACCACCTTGTACGGGACCTCGCCGCGGACCATCGCCTCCTCGAGAGCACGGCTCTGGGCATTGGTCCGATAGAAGATGGCCACGTCGCCCCACTTGAGGCCTTGATCGCTTCTCAGACGGACGATCTCGTGGGCCACCCACTCCGCCTCGTCGTGCTCGTCTTCGGCCCGGTACCGGGTGATCTGGTCGCCCATTCCCTGGTCGGTCCAGAGCGACTTGGGCTTGCGAGAGACGTTGTTGGTGATGACGGCGTTGGCGGCGTCGAGGATGGTCTGGGTGGAACGGAAATTCTGGTCGAGGGTGATGGCCGTGGCGTCCGGAAACGCCTTCTCGAAGTCGAGGATGTTCGAGATGTCGGCACCACGGAACCGGTAGACGGACTGGTCGCTGTCTCCTACCACCACGATGTTGCGGTGGCCCCCTGCCAACTGCACGGCCAAGGCGTTCTGCACGGCGTTCGTATCCTGGTACTCGTCGATCAGTACGTGAGTGAAGCGGTTGCGGTAGTGCTCGAGGACGTCGGGATGCTCAGCGAAGAGGCGAACGGCGTTGAGCAGTAGGTCGTCGAAGTCCATGGCGTTGGCCGCCAGCATCCGCTTCTGGTAGCGGTCGAAGACGTCAGCGATCCGGCGATCGAAGATGGAGACAGCGGCGGCACGGAACTCGGCCGGGCCCTGCTGGCGGGATTTAGCTTGGCTGATCTGGCCGAGCATGGCGCGGGGAGACATCTTCTTGGTGTCGATGTCGAGCTCACGGGCGGTGATCTCGATCAGACGGCGGGAGTCGGCGTCGTCGTAGATCGTGAACGAGCCCTTGTATCCGAGTCGGTCGGCGTGAGCACGCAGAATCCGCACACAGGCTGAATGGAAGGTCGAGACCCACATGCGCTCCGCACGGGGGCCGACCAGATCGGCCACGCGCGAGCGCATCTCACCGGCCGCCTTGTTGGTGAACGTGATGGCCAAGATCTGCCAAGGGGCGGCCGTGCCCGTGGCGATGAGGTGAGCGATCCTCCGGGTCAGCACCCTCGTCTTGCCGGAGCCGGCGCCGGCCACGATCAACAGGGGTCCGCCCCGGTGGGTGACCGAGGCCGACTGGGGCGGCGTGAGGCCTTCGATCAGTTCGTCAGGGCCCACGGCCGTGAACTGGGGAGCGCGACCGAAGCTCAATTGGCCGCCATCGGAGTGGTGGTGGGGGCGGTCACCGGGGCCCCCGCCCCACGTGGTCACTCCCACTCGATGGTGCCGGGCGGCTTGGACGTGATGTCCAGTGCCACCCGATTGACGCCCTCCACCTCGTTGATGATGCGCGAGCTGAGACGCTCGAGGAGGTCGTAAGGCAGTCGGGCCCAGTCAGCGGTCATAGCGTCGTCGGAAGTGACGGCCCGGATGATCACCGGATAGGCATAGGTGCGGCCATCACCCATCACGCCGACGGTGCGCACAGCGGGTAGGACAGCAAAGCTCTGCCAAAGGTCACGGTAGAGCCCGGCTTTGCGGATCTCCTCGATGACGATGGCGTCGGCAGCGCGCAGGATCGAGGCGCGCTCAGGTGTGACTTCGCCGACGATACGGACAGCCAGGCCCGGGCCCGGGAAGGGCTGGCGCCACACGATGTCGTGGGGCAAACCCAGCTCCTCGCCCACGGCACGCACCTCGTCCTTGAAGAGCAGGCGCAACGGCTCGACCAGGTCAAAGGCCAGGTCGTCGGGCAGGCCGCCCACGTTGTGATGGGACTTGATGGTGGCGGCGGTGCCGGAGCCGGACTCGATCACGTCGGGGTACAGGGTGCCTTGGACGAGGTAGCCGGCCGGCTCGTCTTCAGGACCTTCATCGAGGTTGCCCTTCTCCACGACCAGGTCGCGGGCGACCTCCTCGAAGATGCGGATGAACAGCTCGCCGATGATCTTGCGCTTGGTCTCGGGGTCGGTCACGCCGGCCAGGGCTTCGAAAAATCGGTCGGCCGCCTTCACGTGGACCAGGTCGATGTGGAACTGGCGGCGGAAGGTCTCCTCTACCTGTTCGGATTCATTAGCCCGCATGAGTCCGGTGTCCACGTAGACGCAGGTCAGCTGCTCGCCGATGGCCTTGTGCACCAGCGCTGCGGCCACGGCCGAATCGACCCCGCCGGACAGGGCGCACAGTACGGGCGACGATCCCACCTGGGCCTGAACCGCTGACACCTGACTCTCGATGATCGAAGTGTGGGTCCAGGACGGAGGGCAGTGGCAGATGTCGTAGAGGAAGCGCTCAAGCAGGTCACGACCGTGTTCGGTGTGGACCACCTCCGGGTGGAACTGCACACCGAAGATGCCCCGATCGGCATCGTGGAGAGCGGCAACGGGGGCATCAGGACTGCTGGCGGTAGCCACGAAGCCGGCCGGCACCACGGTGATGGCGTCGCCATGGCTCATCCACACCTCGCACGACTCCGGCCAGTCGGAGAAGAGAGGCGAGGTGCCGGTCACGGTCAACGGGGTGCGTCCGTACTCGCCCCTACCCGTACGATCGACGGTCCCGCCGAGCTGCTGGGTGAGGAGCTGGGCGCCGTAACAGATGCCCAGGATCGGGACCCCGAGCTCGTAGACGGCCGGGTCGATGGAAGGCGCCGGCGTCTCATTGACCGATTTGGGCCCGCCCGAGAGGATGATGCCGGCCGGCCGGCGAGCAGCCAGCTCGCCAGCAGTAGCGGTGTGCGGCACAATTTCGGAATAGACGTGGGCCTCGCGGACCCTGCGGGCGATCAGCTGGGCGTACTGTGCACCGAAGTCGACGACGAGGACCGGCCCCTCGCGGGGGTCCTCCGTGGGCACGGACGGGCTCAATGGCCCATGCCGACGCCCTGCGAGCGCTGCAGGTCCTTTCCTTCGGTCTGGAGTGCCGGGGCCACCATGACTTCGGCCTTCTGGAACTCCTTGACGGTCTGGTAGCCACACGTGGCCATGGCCGTGCGTAGGGCGCCGAACAGGTTCATGCGCCCGTCATTTTCGTGGGCGGGGCCAAGCAGAATCTCCTGGAGGGTGCCACGAGTGGTGGTCTTGACCCGGGCACCTCGCGGCAGCGTGGGATGGAACGTGGCCATGCCCCAATGGAACCCTCGTGACGGGGCCTCGACGGCCGAGGACAGGGGCGATCCGAGCATGACGGCGTCGGCACCGCAGGCAATGGCCTTGGCGATGTCACCTCCTTTGGACATGCCCCCATCGGCGATGACATGGCAGTACACGCCCGTCTCGTCGAGATGGCGCATCCGGGCGCCGGCCACATCGGCGATTGCCGTGGCCTGGGGCACACCGATGCCGAGGACCCCGCGCGTCGTGCAGGCGTTGCCAGGACCGACGCCGACCAGCACACCGACCGCACCGGTGCGCATGAGGTGGAGAGCCGCCTGATACGAGGCGCAGCCGCCAACGATGACCGGGACCTCGTACTCGCGGATGAAGCGCTTGAGGTTGAGGGGCTCGACCGTTTTCGACACGTGCTCGGCCGATACGACCGTGCCTTGGATCACCAGGATGTCGAGCTCAGCGGCGAGGAGCGCAGGAGCGAACTGGGTGGTCTTCTGAGGGGTGACGGAGGCTGCGGTGGTGATGCCGGCGGCCTTCATCTCCTTGATTCGCTGGGTGACCAGTTCGAGCTGAACCGGCTCGGCATACATCTGCTGCATCCTCGACGTGGCCTTCTCGGTGGGCAGCTCGCGGATCTCATCGAAGAGGGGGGTCGGGTCTTCGTAACGGGTCCAGAGGCCCTCGAGGTTGAGGACGCCCAACCCGCCGAGGCGGCCGATCTCGATGGCCGTGGCCGGGCTGACCACACCGTCCATGGCCGACGCCATCAAGGGCAACTCGAATTGATAGGCATCGATCTGCCAAGAGATGTCAACATCCTCGGGATCGCGTGTCCGCCTGCTGGGGACGATGGCAATGTCGTCGAACCCATAGGCCCTCCGCCCCGACTTGAAGATGCCGATCTCTAGTTCAGCCACTGAATTGTCCTCCGGACCCTGGTTGCAATTGGACGTACCTCCGGCGCGGCTGCAGCTCCGACACTGCGCCGACCGACCTGACCTCAACGATACCGCCTGCGCGCGGGGGCCGTATCCCGGCCGGGGGGCTTGCCGAACGGTGCCAGGGGTGGCCGTTACCGGAGTTGGCGCGGTCCAGCCAACGGCGGTCCCGGCACCGCCAGCACCAGGCACAGCAGCTCGGTCAGGACCCGCGCAGTGGCTCCCCAAATGGTCTCGCCGGCCACGCTGAAGAACCACACGGGGAACTCACCGCCGGTCTCGCCGGCGCTACCCGGCCGGCCGGCGGCGGCCCACAGTTCCTCGGCCCACACCCCGTCGGCCGCCAGGTCCACCAGGGCCACGTCGAAGACCCGGGCCACCTCGTCGGGTTCCGGGGTGGTGACCGGGCGGGCATCCAGCACTACAACAACCGGGGTCATCAACGTATTGGAGGAGACCGTGGGCATGGCTGTGAGGTGACCGATGACGGTGGCCGAGGACGGGTCGAGACCCACCTCCTCTTCGGCTTCACGAAGGGCCCCGTCCTCGATTCCCTCGTCGGTGTCGAGTCTGCCCCCCGGGAAGGCGACCTCGCCCTGGTGGGATCGCAGTCGGGACGACCGTACGGTCAGCAGCACCCGGGACTCCCCCGCCTCTTCGAACAGGGCCACCAGCACGGCCGCCGGGTCAGCGTCGGCGAAGGTGTCGGCGAATGTCCTTGATAAGGCGGTCACCTCCGCAGCAGAGGCCTTCGCTGTCCTGGCGCGGTTGGTCACGGCTGCCACCACGGTGGCCAACGGCAGTGAAGACCGGATGTCCGCTGGAAGATCCCCCCACGGAGATGAACCTCCGACGCGGTAGGTCAGCGGTCGCGGGATGGTCTGGGGCCCGGTGCGGTGTTTGGGCTCATCGGTCAACATCGGGAACGACACTAGGGGCGCCGGGGCGCTGCTGGTGCTGGTGCTGGTGCTGGTGCTGGTGCTGGTGCTGGTGCTGGTGCAGGTGCTGGTGCTGGTGCAGGTGCAGGTGCAAGTGCTTTCCGACTTGACATCCATGGACGGGCGACCCTGTGTGGCTACCATCCTTCGGCAGCTGAGCCATGCTCCGCTCGAGCGTTCAGACAGGAGATCCCCCATGTCCGACATCAGTGCCGCACCCCAGTTCCCGATCACGACGGCCCTCGAGTTCCCGGAATGGACCGTCGAGCGCAATCTGGGCCTGACCTTCGGTCTCGTGGTCCGCTCCATGGGCGCCGCCAAGGGGTTTACCGCCGGGTTCAGGGCTTTGGCCGGCGGTGAGGTGAAGCAGTACACCAAGCTGCTGGAGGACACCCGCCGTCATGCCCTCGACCGAATGATCGAGAACGCCCGTGTGATAGGGGCCAACGCCGTCATCTCCTTCCGCTTCGACTCGTCGGAGATCGGTCAGTCCCTCACGGAAATCGTGGCCTATGGCACCGCGGTGGTCGTGGGCACCAAGCAGTGACTCGGAGCGCCACGAACGGGCCTGTCGCCAGATGGCCGGTCAGCCCCGGCGGTCGTCCGTGGTGATCGTATTCGCTCTGTTGGGAGCGGCAGTCATCGTGGCAGTCGTCATCAGCCTCTTCGTCAGGCGCCATGGCGAGTCCGACGCTCCCCACGCCGGATGGACCCCCACCGACGAGCGATTCAACGATCCAGGCACCAACCGGACCATGCGGGTCTGGTTGGACCAGGCGGGCCAGCGCCACTACGTGCCCGAGGAGCACGTCTGAGGCCTCCCGACCGATCCGGTCCCGGCTCGCCACAGAGGTCGGGCCCGTAGGCCCGACCTCCTGTCACAACAACTGTCGCTGGCGCGACATGCCGGCCCGAACTGCAGACCGGCGGCGGGACTACATCATGCCGCCCATGCCACCCATGCCGCCCATACCGCCGCCCATGGCGGCAGCCGCAGCGGCAGCGGCGCCGCCGTCGGACTTCTCGGGCTTGTCAGCCACGAGTGCCTCGGTGGTGAGGAGCAGCCCTGCGATGGAAGCGGCGTTCTGCAGCGCAGAACGGGTCACCTTGGCCGGGTCGATGACGCCGGCCTTAACCAGGTCTTCGAGCTCGCCGGTGGCGGCATTGAGGCCGATATGGCCCTTCTTGCCCTCCACCTCCTTGACGTACACCGAACCCTCGAGCCCAGCGTTGTTGGCGATGGCCTCCAACGGAGCAGCCAGGGCCTTCAGCACGATGGTGGCGCCAGTGGCCTCATCGCCCTCGAGCGAGTCGATGACGGCCTGCACAGCGGAGCGAGAGCGAACCAGTGCGGTACCGCCACCGGCCACGATGCCCTCTTCCACAGCTGCCCGGGTGGCGGAGAGTGCATCTTCGATGCGGTGCTTCTTCTCCTTGAGCTCCACTTCGGTTGCGGCACCGACCTTGACGACGGCCACGCCGCCAGCCAGCTTGGCCAACCGCTCCTGAAGCTTCTCGCGGTCCCAGTCGGAGTCGGTGTCGTCGATCTCCCGCTTGATCTGGGCGATACGACCCTTGACGTCCTCCGAGGACCCCCCACCCTCGACGATGGTGGTGTTGTCCTTGGTCACGATGACTCGGCGGGCGGAGCCCAGCAGGTCGATGGTGGTGCTGTCGAGCTTCAGGCCGATCTCCTCGGAGATCACCTGGGCACCCGACAGGACGGCCATGTCCTGGAGCATCGCCTTGCGCCGCTCACCGAAGCC
>JAYVYR010000190.1:0-7857 GCA_043784065.1 Acidimicrobiaceae bacterium | reverse complement strand
TGAAGCCAACGGGCCACACCGAGATTGCCGAGGATGGCCCACGCCTCATCGACCACCAGCAAGATCCGGTTGCGATGACGTGCCTCGACCGCGCTCTGCAACCAGGCCGCTGCACACGCCATCAGGACGCCCAGGGCGGGCGAGTGATACACGGCGGAGAGGTCGAGGACGACCAGTGGGCCGTCGAGGCGCAACCCCGGGGTGGTCGGCCCGTCGAACATGCCCCGCAGGTCGCCATGGACGAGGCGGCGCAGTTCCAGGGCGACGTCTCGTCCGTCCTCCACCAGTTCGGCCCGGGTCGTACGCAGGGCGGCGGCCGCTTCCGGCGCAGGATCGAGGAGGGCCTCGACCACCTGAGGGAGGGTTGGCGCTGCCATGGAGGCATTCCGGGCGGCAGCGTCGGCCACTACGAGGGCGCCGTCGATGGCTGCCCGCTCCCGGGGCAGAAGGTCGCGGCCCAGACAGGACACGGCCAACGACGCGGTGAGAGCCGTGCGGCGCACGGTCGGGCCGTCGAGTTGATCGTCGGTCGGGCCTCCTCCCGACGGGCCGGAAGCCACTGTGTCGAGTGGATTGAGTCGCACCGGGCCGCCCGGCCGCAGAGCCACCGGGACGACCCCCCAGGCCTCGCACAGCGGCCCGTATTCACCTTTCGGGTCGATCACCCAGGCGCTGCGGCCGAACACTGCCTGCCGCCACAGGTAGGACTTGACGAAGCTGCTCTTGCCCCGTCCGATCTGGCCGATCACCACCATATTCGGATTGGTAACCACACCGGCTCGATACAAGGCGAACGGGTCATAGACGAATGAGCCACCCAGCACGTCGCGGCCGATGAACACGCCGGCATGTCCGAGGCCGGCTTCGGCCGCCAGCGGGTAGGCGGCGCAAAGGTGACGGGATGTGGCGACGTGGGCAGGCAGTCCGGGTGGGAGCCTCGCCGAGGTCAGGCTCATGACAGGCCACGGCCCAGGGGGAGCAGGCAAAGTAGGGCCGCGTCCTGCTGGCCGAACAGCCGCCTGACCTCGAGTCGCGCATGGCCGGCCGCCTGTTCGAGAGAGGCGCACGATGCCACAAGCTCGGTATGGCTGTCGGCCGTCACCCCCAGATACCCGGAGTACCGGAATTGGGCGTGGCCGTCGGCCAATTCGATGTCGCGTTCGTCGACGCTTTGGCTCTCACGGGAGTGGCGGGCCGACGTCAGGAATCCGTTCCGGCGCCGCAGTTCGCCATCGGCCAGGCCAGCCGTACGGGCCTGAGCTACCTGGCGGGCAGCCCGAGTCGGATCGATCGGCTCCATCACCACCGACAAGGTCCGCCGCAGCGGAGCGAACAGGAGCGGCCCGAGGAAGTCGGGCTGCACGTCGACCCGCGGCCACTCGGCCACCCAGTAGACGGCGTGCCATGTCCCATCGGTGCGCACGGCGTCCCATCCGGCCTCAAGGCCCATCGGCCACGGCGGCCCAGCGGTCGGCGAACCCATAGATGGCCCTCCGGACCAGTCGGGAGCGGGGAGGAGCGCCTCGGCCACTAGACGGCCCAGTCCGTCTCGGTCGAATACCCCGTCGACGGCTACATCGACCCCTTCGAGGGAAGTGCCAACGGCCGACACCTCTCGAGCCAGCACCTCCAGGGCGCCAGCAAGGCCACCACCGGCTGAGCGGATGGCCCGGGCCGACCGCCCGCGATGGACGGTGACCGCCAGGAGTACCCGGTGGCGGCGCGTGACCGGCGTGGCCTCGTCGAGCAGGGCCCGGTAGGAGCGGGCGGCGGGCGAGTCCTCGGCCAGGATCCCGTGCCCGTCAAGGTGACTCCGCACCGCGCTGCCGTCGTCGGGCAGGCAGGTCTCCACCCACTGCAGCCGATTGACGGCCGACCCGTCACGGGCCAGCGAGGCAAGCACCCGGGCCCACCCCGCCACCCGGGCGTCCTGCTCGATCGGGCCGAGCAAGGCAAAGCTGTGGCCCCGTAGCTCGAGGACGGCAGTCACCGTTCGGGCCCTCTCGTCAACGATCACGCCGATGCCCGACCCGCCGGAGCTGTCCGGAGTCGATCCGACAAGCTCGAGCCCGTCGAATACCGAGGTGGGAGTGGCCCGAGACCGTCCTGCCACCCGGATCGGGCCGGCATCGGTGCTCCGGTCGAACGCCACGGAGACACCATGCAACGGGCCACGGTCCACCTGGATGCGCCGGCCCATCGCCCCGGCCCAACCCCAGTGCACCACGACCGGGAGCCACTGCTCTCCCGTCCGCCCGGCGATGGGCCAGAAGGCCACTGCGATACCCCCCCCGACCAGCAGTAGGGCGATCACCACACCACCGAGAGACGGCCGGCTCCGAACCGACAGGACGGCGAGAACCAGGCTGACGGCGACGGCACCGACCTGACCGGCCCGCCATCCGGCGATCACTCCACGCCGCTCGAGGGGCGGGAAGCGGTAGCGGACCCGGGACTCCCGTTCCGGCTGATCGCTCACGGTGCTCCGCCGTCACGTCGCTGGTCGCCCCCGATGAGTACAGGACCGAGTTGGTCCCGACCGAGGTGGTCGGGGCGGACAGCGCCGGTCTGGCGGGGAAGGGGACCGACGTAGCTGACTCCAGGGCGTAGCGGGCGCAGGCCGGCGGGGGTTCCAACGGTGGGTCCAAGCGGGGGGGCACTGTTGGGGCTACCGGAGGTGGACCCGGTGGACCCCCCGGAGGCAAGGGCGGCGGCGTCCTCAGCGGCGTAGGGGTTGCGTCCGGCGGCAAGATCTGCCAACTGACGGCCAAGAACGTCAGAGCCGGGAGTGGTCGGCCACATGGGGAGGGAGCTGCCAGGCAGGTACTCCCTGTCGTCCTGTACGTCACCAGGGGGGCCACTCGAGGGGGACGCTGGCACCGACGACCCTCCTCCAGCCATTCCACCGCCGCCGGGATGGGGTCCGGGTGATGCACCTGTTGCGGTCCCAGCCGGTCCGGAGGAACCTCCTGAACCCGGCGACCCCAGTGCCCGAGCTCCGATCACCCCGACGGCGCCGGCGGCCATCGATGCGGGCGCGGCGGCCCGCAAGGCCATGTTGGCCAGCCCGGTGGCCGGAGTGGCGGCCCCACGGCGGGCCCGCTGGCTCAGCCCCTCGAGATGACCGACGGCGCCGGCTTCGAGGAAGGGGAGCAGTCGGAAGAGCGACCACGGGGCCAGGCTGGCCAACAGCAGCAGCGCCGCGCCGCCGAGCACCGAAGCGAATCCCCCACCAGGGCCGGTGCCACCGGATGGAGTGGATCCGGTGCCACCGGCCAGGGCACCGACCGCCAAGCTGAGAACGGCCACGATGACCAGTTTGGACAGAATCAGGGCTGCCAAGGTGTCGGCCAGCCTCCGGCTCCAGTGGGAAATGGCTGGCCAGGCCAGGCCAGCGAGCGCCAGGGGCAGGAAGAGGACGGCCACGTAGACGGCGGCCGACCGCAACAGCAGTTCCAGCCAGACCAGCACGGCACCGACCACCACGGCAATCCCACCGAGGAACAGGACGAACGTCGGTGCCGAAGGCTGGCCAGCCACCGCAGCCGGAGTCAGGGCGGCCGTCACCGTCGCCATGAAGTGGCCGGTGTCGACACCTGCACCACCCGACACGGCGGCACACAGCGAGTCGGTCACGGCCAGACCGATCTGCACCAAGGTGACGGATACCGCGGTCAGGAGGATGGCGAGGGGCACGTTGACCAGCACGGTGCGCAGCAGTTGTGACGCGCTCTGGCGATAGAGGGCCTGGAGGATGCCCAGCAGCAGGATCGGCACGATCACCACCCCGGACAATGACGCCATGGTGGCGTAGTGGGCCCGGAACCATGGGGCTCCGAGGTCGATGGCCGTCGAGGCCGACAGCACGGCGCCGATCTGACCGAGTAGCCATACGGCCCCGCTCGTCACCCACCCGCTGACCGCGTCGAGCACGCTTCCCACCCCGAATCCCACAACGGATCCAGCGGCGCTGGATGCCGCGCCGGCCACGCTGTTGGCCACACTGCACACCGGACCCAGGCCGGCGGCACCCAGCGCTCCCGTCACCGGCGAACACACAGCTGAGGGCAGGGCGACGAGGGGGGACATTCAGTGCACGCCCTGACCGGTGGAGAAGAAGAAGTTGACGATGGCCGGGCCGGCTCCGATCAGCAGGGCAGCGAATCCGGACACCAGCACCGCCTTCCGGCCGCTGTAGGACTGCTGGTAGTTCTGGCTGTGAGCGCCGAGGGCCCACGCCGCCGCCCCGATGAGCAGGCCCACCAACGAAAGGGCCAGGGCCCAGCCGCCAAGGCCGTTGGTCAACTGCTGGAGCACCTGCCCCCCGGGCAACTGGGTCGGGTCCGGCGTCATGGTGACGGCGGACAGGAAAGGGTGGGCAACAACGGACACGAGGGGGTTGGGCATCGCCTCACCCTAGGTACTAACTGATTCAATTTCAATATATTTCGATGTATTTCATGATTTTGAGGCCATCATTCCGAGGCTGGTCACCGTCAGCGTCGGGGCCTGCCACACTTGAGGCCGTGAAGCCTTACGTGATCGGGTACATCGTGGTCGGCGTCGTGGCAGTGGTCGGCGTCATCGTCGCCTTCCAGGTCGGGCGGCGGTCCGGGCGGCGCAGCTTGCAGCAGCGCCTGACCGCCCTGTCCAACCGGCTCGGAGTAGAGGCCCCCGACGAAGGAGGCATGGAGCCCATCCTCAGCCACCTCGAGAAAGTGGCCGGCGATGCCGCCGAAGCCGTGACCGAGGCCAGTTCAGACGCCATTCGGCTGCGGCGGGCCCTGGACACCCTCACCCAAGGTGTCATCGTGTGCGACGAGAACGGCGAGGTGGCCTTCCGCAACGCTCGGGCCGTGGCCCTCATGAACAACCGGCACGGTGACGCGCTCGCTGCCCAGGCCGTGACCGAACTGTTGGAGAACGCCTGGCAGGAAGGCTCGGCAGAACGGACGCTCGATCTGTACGGGCCTCCTCGCCAGACCCTGGCCGTCCGGACCAGGCTCATCGACGACGGACGCCGGCCGCTCGGAGTCATCGCCATCATCGAGGACGTATCCGAGCGACGCCGACTCGAAGAGATCCGCCGCGACTTCGTGGCCAATGTCAGTCACGAGCTGAAGACCCCCATTGGCGCCCTTGGCCTCCTGGCCGAGACCTTGACCGTGGAGCCCGACCCCGAAGTTGCCCAGCGCCTGGCCAGCCGCATCCACGCTGAGGCGTTCCGAGTCAGCCGGATCATCGACGATCTGCTCGACCTCAGCCGCATCGAATCCGAGGAGGATCCGCCCCGCGAGCCGATCTACATCAATCTGGTCATGGCCGAGGCGGTCGAGCGGGTCCGCGCTGCTGCCGAGCAACGTCGAATCACCATCGAGCTTGACGAGCCCGATCCCCCGGTCCATGTGGTTGGTGATCGCCGTCAGTTGGTATCCGCCATTCACAGCCTGCTGGAGAATGCCGTGACCTTTTCCTACGAGGACACCATGGTGTCCGTATCGGCCGCCCAGGCCGACGGCGAGATCCGTCTCTCGGTAGCCGACACCGGGGTCGGCATCCCGACCCGCGACCTCGAGCGTATCTTCGAGCGCTTCTACCGGGTCGACCACGGGCGCAGCCGGTCCACCGGCGGCACCGGGCTCGGACTTTCCATTGTCCGCCATGTGGCCAGTAACCACCAAGGTCGGGTCGAGGTGGACTCGCGGGAAGGCGAAGGGTCCACCTTTACCTTGGTCCTCCCGAACCCGCCGGAATACACCGCGTGACAGAGCTGCGCCACTCGCAGTGGCCAAGCGACGCCAGTTCGGCAAGAGTGTCGGCGTGAGCAAGGACGAGAGTGCGAAGGCGGCCCTCGAGGTCCCCACTCAGACCCGGGTGCTCCTGGCGGAGGACGACGAGTCGTTCGTCGAAGCTCTAGTGATCGGACTGGCTCGGGAGGGCTTCGACGTGACGGTGGCCACTGACGGCACCGAAGCGCTGCGCCTCTTTGCCGAAGTCGAGCCCGACCTGGTCCTGCTGGACTTGATGCTGCCCCGCCTGTCGGGCATCGATGTGTGCCGGTCCATCCGGGCCCACTCGACGGTTCCGATTATCATGGTCACGGCGAAGGGCACCGAGATCGACACTGTGGTGGGCCTCGAGGTCGGGGCCGACGACTATGTGACCAAGCCCTATCGGCTGCGCGAACTTGTAGCCCGGATGCGCGCCGTCCTGCGGCGCACGCCCAGTGAAGACGAGTCGCCGGCACCCGGAAACGGCTCCGGCCGGGGGGGTGACGCCGGGGCGGCCCCATCGGGACGAACAGCCGAACACCGGCCCGAGCCGGGCTCGGTACTCGAGGCCGGGGGGATCCAGGTCGATGTGGATCGCCACCTGGTCTTCATCCGAGGCGAGGAGGTTCACCTCCGGCGCAAGGAGTTCGAGCTGCTCAGCCTGCTCATGGAGAACGCCGGGCGGTTGCTGACACGTGACGTGCTGATCGACCGTATCTGGGGCTCTGACTACTTCGGCGATACGAAGACCCTCGACGTACACATCAAGCGCCTGCGGACCCATATCGAGGAGGACCCCTCCTCCCCCAAGCTGATCACCACCATCAGGGGTGTGGGCTACCGCTTCGACGCCACCCGCGCCTGACCGGCGGCCCGGTCAATCGGCGGCCCGGTCCGACCCTCAGCCCTTGGCTGGGATGACCGTCTCGCCCCGCAGGTAGGGACCGAGGACCTCGGGCAGGACCACCGAGCCGTCGGCCTGTCGCCCGGTCTCGACGATGGCCGCCCAGATCCGCGCCCAGGCCAGGGCCGACCCATTGAGCGTGTGCACGAACGCCGGGGTGCCCCCACCTTCCGGCCGGTAACGGATGTTCGCCCTACGCGCCTGGTAGTCGGTGCACCAGCTGACCGAGGAGACCTCGAGCCACATGTCGACTCCCGGGGAATAGACCTCGAGGTCGAAGGTGCGGGCGGCCGAGTTCCCGATGTCGCCGGTGCACAGATCCAGCACCCGGTACTGGAGGCCCAAGGCACGCAACAGCGATTCGGCCCGTGCCACCATCGACTCGAGCAGCTCGGGAGCCTGGTCGGGAGTCGAGTAGGCGAAGAGTTCAACCTTGTCGAATTCGTGGACCCGCAGCAGACCCCTGGTGTCGCGACCGGCCGCCCCCGCCTCACGGCGGTAGCAGGCGGTGCCGGCCGTCAGCTTGAGCGGCAGATCTGCCTCTTCGAGCACGTCCCCCCGCCACATTGACGTCAGGGGCACCTCAGCCGTGGGAATGGCCCACAGGTCGTCACGCTCGAGGTGATATGCCTCCTCCTCGAACTTCGGGAGGTGCCCGGTCGAGATCATGGTTCCGGTCAACACCAGCGTGGGCGGCCGGACCTCCTCGAACTCGTCGGCGTGGCTGTCGAGAGCAAACGAGCTAAGTGCGCGCAGCAGCCGGGCCCCAAAGCCCCGATAGAGCGGGAACATGGAGCCGGACAGCTTGGCGCCGCGCTCCATGTCGAGCAGGCCCAGCTCCGCGCCGATCTCCCAGTGGGGCACACGCTGGGCGCCCGTATACGAGGGCGTCACCTCGGGCCAGCTGCGGGTCTCCACATTGTCGTCCGCACCCGATCCGTCGGGGGCGTCGGCAGCCGGCAGATTGGGCAGATAGAGCAGCGCCTGGCGGACCTCGTCCTGGGCTGATTCGGTCACAGCGTTGAGTTTGCGCTCTTCGTCGCCCGCTGCCCGGCTTTCGTCAGCCAACTGCTCGGCCCGGGCTGTGTCACCGGCCTTTCTGGCCTCACCAACCCGCTTCGACAAGTTCTTGACCTTGGCCCGCACCTCATCCCTGATCCCCACGGCGCCGCGGGCTCCGGC
>JAYVYR010000189.1:0-2423 GCA_043784065.1 Acidimicrobiaceae bacterium | reverse complement strand
GGGTTGAACACGAACAGGTCGGCTCGCAGGCCTTCGGCCACCCGGCCGCGGTCGTGGAGGCCGAACAGATCGGCCGGAGCCTGGGTCATCCAGTGCACGGCCAGTTCCATCGGGACGAGCTTGCGTTTGCGCAGGCAGTCGCCGAGAAACGAGGTCGGGTAGTTGGAGCCGCACATGCGGTCAAGGTGGGCGCCGGCGTCGGACCCGCCGACCATGGCGCCCGGGTCCTTCCACACCTCGACCCGTGCCTCCCATGAGGCGGCGTCGCCGTCGGATGCTTTGGGCCAGAGCACGGTCCGGAGCCCATCGGCGATCACGAGGTCCAACAGTGCGTCGAACGGCTCCTTGCCCTGTTCTTCCGCTATGGAACCGACATCGCGCCAGCTGTAGCCGGCGTTCTCCGGGGCGAAGGTGTCGCCGATGATGTAGTTGGCCCAGTGGGAGAGACGACGGAACACGCCTGCAGCCTCGGAATGGGCCAGCTGGTCCAGCTGGGACCGCACCGCCGGGTCCCGCAGCTGCTCGATCCGCTGGTCGGCCGGTAGTCCCATGACGTCGCCCCAACCCGGAATCAGGAACAGGGCGCAGTGGGTGCGGAAGCTCATGTTCATGGGCACCAGCGTGGGCATGGTCAGGGCCACGATCTTGCCGCCGGCGGCAGCCGCTGCCGACGAAGCCTCGAGTTGACGATTGGTCTTGTCGGGGCTGCGCGAGTCGACGGTCAGCAGGTTCCAATTGAGCGGGCGTTTGGCCGTGGTGGTCATGGAGACCATCAGATCGATCTCGTCGTCGGAAAAGGTGTCGAGGCATCCGTTGGTGATGTATTCGAGCGTGGTACCCGGATGGTCGCGGACGACCTCGCAGAAAGCCAACATCTCTCGTCGGTCGGCATAGCGAGACGAGATGGGATTGCCGTCGCCGTCCGAGTGCGTCCGGGACTGCGACGACGAGAAGCCGAGCCCGCCGGCCTCGATCGACTCGGCCAGCAGCGTGGTCATGGCGGCCAGCTCTGCATCGTTCGCCACCTCGGCGCCCCGGCCGGGGCCCATGACCCAGCGGCGGATGGCGCAGTGGCCCACCAGGAATCCGGCGTTGACCCCGAGATTGCCATCGAGCCGGTCAAGGTACTCGCCGAACGTGGTCCAGTCCCACTCGATGCCGTCTTCGAGGGCGACAAGCGGCATGCCCTCCACCTTGGCCATCATCTGGCGGATGTAGTCGTGGTCCTCGGCCTTGATGGGAGCCAAGGTAAAGCCGCAATTGCCGGCGATCACCGTAGTCACGCCATGCAGGTTGGAGGGCGAGGCCGTCGGGTCCCAGAACAGCTGGGCGTCGTAGTGGGTGTGGGGGTCGATGATGCCGGGTGCCACCACGAGGCCTTCGGCGTCGAGTTCGGTGGTGGTCTCCTCGGTGACCGACCCCACGGTGACGATCATCCCGTCCTTGATCCCGATGTCGGCCCGAAAGCCGGATGCCCCGGTGCCATCGACGACGACGCCGTTGCGGATCACGTAGTCGAGCATGTGCGGTTCCCTTCGGTGGGGCCCGGTGCGTGCGCACGCGGCCCGGTGGGCGTAGGTGAGGCCGGGTGGGCCGTGGCAGACGCTCAGGTCCGTCACCGCGTCCCCCGGAACTGACAGTGCGTCAGATTACTGCACGCACAGGCTCGGCGCGAGCCGGGTACCGCGCGGTTGCGACAGTAAGGTTCGGGCATCCACCACTCCTACTTCCAGGACCACCTGCTGCCGGTCGTCGTCCTCGTGCTCGGGGCAGGGCTGGGCGTGCGCTTTGCCCACTGGGTGGGCCAGCGCCGCCGCCGTTGGATCGACGTCCAGATTCGCCGCCAGATCGAGTCGGGAGAGGTGGCGTCCGAGGCGCTGAAACGCTCCCGGGCCATCAGCGAGGCGGTCGAGTGGGCGGCTGTCGCTCTCACCTATTTCGTGGTGGCGATCCTGACGTTCGACCATCTGGGAATCCCCCTGACCACCTTGGTGGCTCCGGCCACCGTCATCGGCATCGGCCTCGGCTTCGGTGCCCAGCAGATGGTGGGGGATCTGCTGGCCGGCTTCTTCCTGTTCGCCGAGCACCAGTTCGCGTTCGGCGACGTCATCCGGCTGTCCACCCCCGGTCAGACGACCGGCATCACCGGAACGGTCGAGGAGCTGACCTTGAGGGTCACCAAACTGCGCACCCAGCAGGGTGAGTTGGTGGTCGTGCCGAACAGCGCCCTCCGCCAGGTCACCAACCTGTCCAAGGACTGGTCGCGTGCGGTCATCGACATTCCGGTGGCCATCACCGAGGACCTGGAGCAGGTCACCCGGACCCTGAAGTCCGTGGTCGAGACGATGGCTGCCGACCCGGTCTGGTCGGACCTCATCCTCGGCGACCCGGTGGTGGCCGGGGTCGAGTCGATCGATGTCGGC
>JAYVYR010000188.1:0-4936 GCA_043784065.1 Acidimicrobiaceae bacterium | reverse complement strand
CGCTCGATGAGCGATGACAGGAACGCCTCGGTATCGGCATCCGCCTGGTCAGCGGTGATCCCGTAGGCGGCGGTCAGCGAGGCGGCCAGCTCCGGTGTCGTGGCCCCGTCGGCGAGCCCGGTCCAGAGCAGCTTGGCCGAGCCGTTGAGCGTCAGGTACGTGGAGGTGGCGAGCTCGAGCACGACCAGGTCTTCACCGACCTCGCGCCAGACGACCTCGTCCACACGGAGTCGTGCCGCCTTCGGCTCGGTTACCGCTGCAACCGTGTCCTCGGCCGGGTCTCGTCCTTCGTCAATCAACATGCCTCCATCGTAGTGAATGTCAGAACGTGCTCAGTGTGCCCCGCCGTTGGGCAATTCGGAACGACCGTTCGAGCACCATGGCCGACAGGGGGACGAGGACCACCGCGAACCCGACCAGGACGGCGATGTCGACGAGGTACGAGGTGGCGGGCTGGTCGGCGAGCACGGCCGAGCGCAGCGCGTCGAGGGCGTAGGTCAGCGGGGACAGGTGGGCGACTACCTGCAGCCATGGCGGGAACACCGTGATCGGGAACAGGGTCCCGCTGATCACGCCGATGATGCTGAGCAGACCTGCAACCAGCGGTACGCCCTGCTGCAGCACGATCACCAGGCCGGCTCCCATGTTGCCCACCGCCGCGAAGATCACAATGGACAGCAGGATCACCACCACCACCACAACTACATTGACGTGGGACACGCTGAATCCGAGCGGGATGGTGAGTAGGAGGATGACGGCGGCCACCACCGTCGACTGCAGCAGTCCGTAGGCCGACCAGCTCAGCCCCAGGTAGATGCGGCGCACCGGTTGGGTGGCGAGGTACTCCAGGGTCCCCTGGACCTGGTCGCTCCGGGCGGACATCGAGGTGCCCACCGCCGTCGGCTCGAGGATGGAGGCGAAGAGCAGTCCGATGACGGTGAACTTGAAATAGCTGGTCGAGCTGCTACTGAACTGCCCGGTGTTCACCAGCTTGGACACGAACCGGAACGCGAACAACCCCCAGAAGGCGGCGATGACGCTGGTGACGAATCCGACACGGTAGGAGATCGCCGTCCGGAAGTCTTTCTGCACGGTGGCGGCGACGATGCGCACGAGGCTCACGGCTGGCTACCGGATCCGTGGGCCGTACCCGGAAGGTGCGCCCCACCTGGTCCACCGTCCGACGTACCCGCAGCGCCGGCGCCTCCGGCCCCGATGTCGGCAGCGGAGGGCACCGGAAGTTCGGGCACCGGACGGTAGGCGGGTTGGCGCGGTCCACCGCCTGCCTTCGTCGGTCGAATGACGCCGTCGATGATGACGTAGGTGGCGTCGGCCGCCGGGGTAACGGAGTCGACGAGGGGGGCGACGATGAAGGCGGTGAGGCCCCGACCCACCCGCTCCAAAACCAAATCGATGATGGACTTGACTCCCTCGTCGTCGACCCCGCGGAACGGCTCGTCGAGCAGTACGACGGCCGGATCGGTGAGCAGGGCGCGGGCCACCATCAGGCGCTGGCGCTGGCCGGTGGACATCCGGGCCACCTGTTGGGTGGCGACCCGGCCGATCTGCAATCGCTCGATCAGGTGGGCGGACCGTTTGGCAATGACCGATTTCCGGAGTCCGGCGATCTTCCCGAACAGCTCGAGGTTCTCGAGGGCGTTGATCCGCCAGTAAAGGCTCCGTTCATTGGCGAAGCTCACCCCGATCGAACGTCGGACGGCGAGGCTCTCGTCGACCACGTCGAACCCGTCGACCCGTGCGGTTCCCCCGTCGGGAGCGACCACCGTGGCCAGGGTGCGGACCAGGGTCGTCTTGCCGGCGCCGTTCGATCCTTCCATGACCGCCAAGGTGCCACGCGGGACCACCAGGTCCACGTGGTCGAGGATGCGCCGACCCCGGAGCACCTTGACCACGCCCCGAACCTCGATGGCGGGGTCCGCCGGTCCGGAGCGGGTCCGACGTGGCGATCCATTCCGGCTCATGACGCCGACCCGAGCGACGATGCTCCGAGCGATGCCGGGCTGACGGACGCCGGCTGGGACCCGAGTGCCACCGCCACAGCCTCCGCCTGAGACCGGACCCCGAGCTTGTCGAAGATCCGGGTCTTATGGTTTTCCACCGTCTTCACCGAAATTCCCAGGTGGTGGGCAACGGCCTTGGTGCTCAGCCCGTCCGAGACGGCACCCAGCACCTCGCGCTCACGAGCGGTGAGGTCTGCCGTGCGGTCACCGGAGGTGCCCCGCCTCCTCGAGCGACGCCAGTCGTTGGCCACCGTGGCCACCACGTCCGGTGGGAGGACAGCACCACCGGCAGCCAGGACCACGACGGCGTCGGCCACATCGCCAGGCGTGCCGTTCCCGTCCACCAAACCGGAGACACCGAGGGCGACCAGATCCACCAGGCCGGCCGTCTCGCGAGGACCACAGAGCATCAGTATCCGGGCACCCGTGTGGAGGAGGGCCGGCACGAACTGCTCGGCCGCGCCGTCGTCGAGCAGTTCACCGATCACGACGACATCAGGGGCCACCAACTCGCATACCCCAACCGCGGCATTGCCGGCCGTGACCGAAGCGACCGTCTCGGTGCGTTCGGCCAGGAGGAGGCGGAGCGCCTCAAACACCACACCGCTGTCGCCGAGATACACCACGGTCGGTCGGCCCGTGGTGTAGCGGCTCACCCGGAACGACGGTTGGCGGTAGGCGGGTGGAAGGCCACCGAGGGCAGTCGGCGTCATGGGGCCTCCGATGCGGACCGCGGCCCACTCCGGGGGCCCAGGATTCCGGTGCGCATGGCCACCGACACGGCGTGAGACTGGCTTTGGACGCCGAGCTTGAGGAAGAGAGTCTGCCGTCGGCTCTCGACCGTCTTGACGCTGATCTCCAGCCGTTCGGCGATCTGGCGGGTGGTCAGACCGCCGCTGATGAGGGCCAGCACCTGATGTTCCCGCCTGGTGAGGTCGACCGGACCCACTCCCCCGTTGGCCGCCCCCGTGGCCCACCGCGTGGGCCCAGCGGCCAGTCCGTCGTCCGGCATCACCGATGGCGCCCGGCAGTCGCCACCGACGATCCCGTAGAGGAACGCCCATCCCGACGCGCTGCGTTCCACCCGGGGCACACCGTCGACAGCCGCAGCGCGACTTCGGGTGGCGCAGGTTCCCACCACCAGAAGGGACGGCGTGTCCGTCCGCAGCCTGTCCACGAGGGCGGCCACGTCCCATCCCACGCCAGTGGCTTCGAGGACGACGGCGTCGACCGGTTCCGCACGGCAGAATTCCTCGAGCTCGTCGCCGGCGACCACCGTCTGGCTTACCGCCACCTGCCCCGACGTGTCGAGGACGAGGCGGAGGCTCTCACGGAACAATCGGGCGCGGTCCTGGATTACGACATGGGGAACGAGGTCCTGCATAGGGTTCAACGGCACCGCTCCCACTCTTTCCGACCCCGGGACCAGGGGCGCCCGACCACGACCACGCTCACCCTGTGTGATCCGCTGCCGACACTCCGTGTGTCCGCGGTCACGCTAGTGCCAAGGGGTCGCGACCCGGTAGACCGTCGTACGTTCGACCCGCTGACCGTTCGAACGGGACGGGGGCGGTACCCTCGTGCACGATGAGTCGAGCGTGCGGGCGGACAGGGTGACCACCTCGGCGGGTGGACCGCTCGAGGGGATTGGACCGGCGGCCCGATGGTGCATGGTCGCCGGGGTGGTCCCGGACTCGCCGCCGCCGCCGGTCCGCGCATTCGCCGACGAGGCGGACCGGATCGTCACCGAGGGGCTGTCGGCCGTGGCCGTCCACGCGCTCGGCACGCTGCCCGCGTACCGCGATGACCCGCACGTCGGGATGTTCCGGAGCGTCGCCCTCACCACCCAGATGAAGGCCATGGCGGCTGACATCGGGGCCGTGCCGCCCTTGGTCGAGCTGGGGCGCCGAGGGCTCGACGCGGTGGTGGTCAAGGGACCGGCTATGGGCCGCCTCCATCCTCACGGCTGGCCGAGGGCGTACGGCGACATCGACCTGGTCGTCACGCCCGGTGACTTCGCAGCGGCGGTGAGATGCGCCGAGGATCTCGGCTTTGTGCAGTCGCCGAGAGCGGTCCCGCAGTGGCCCTGGTTCAACTCGGTCTGCCGCGAAGGAATCAACCTGCACTCGCCGACCGGAGGGAACCTCGACGTCCACCACCACATCCCCCCATGGTCGATCGGACGGACGCTCCGGGTTGAGGGGATCCTCGAGCGGGGGGAACCGGCTGACCTGTGCGGTGCGCCGGTGCGATTCGCCGTTCCCGAGGACCTGCTGATGATCAGCGCCCTCCACATCCTCAACGACCTCTGGAAGGGGAAGGCGGGCCTGGCGTCGTGGCGGGACGTACTGATCCTCATGACGCAGTTAGGGCCCGAGAGGGCCCGGTCGGCGTTTGTCGGCGCCCGGCTCAGGTGGCTGCACGACCTCGTCGTCGAAGAGTTCGCCCGGTCCGTTCCGGAGTCCGGCGTAGTCGCGAACGGGGTCATAACCCACCCCCACGGCGCGGCTGCGCTGAGACTTTCGGCGCTCGGGTGGTCCGGCGATACGGTGGCGTCCCGCCTGCGGATCTCCTGGGCGACCCGCCTACCTGTGGCCAACGGGCTGGCCTTCCTGGCCGGCAGCCTGGTCCCGTCGCCCGGTTACATCAAGGAGCGCCACGGGTCCTATATCGACTACTGGCGTCGGGGCGTGGCCGAGACGGTGGCGACGACCCAGGGCTCGGACTACCGCATGACGACTCTCGACGACAGCGAATGACCGTCGGCTTCCGCTGACCATCGGGGCCGCAGGGTCCATTTTCGACTCGGAGGAACGGTACAACCGCACCGCCGACCGGGGAGGTGGGAACCTGACCCCTGCTGACGTTCAGGCTCAGGCTCAGGCTGAGGCTCTGGCGACCGATTGAGCGCGGTT
>JAYVYR010000187.1:0-4717 GCA_043784065.1 Acidimicrobiaceae bacterium | reverse complement strand
GAGCGGCGTCCTCGATCCTGTGCGCCATCTGAGCGAAGGTGACTTCTACGACGTTCAGGCCCGGGCAATGCTTTCCGGGCATCTTCACGTTCCTCCCGGATCGCTCGGAGTCGAAGCGTTTCTCCACAATGGGCGGCAGTATGCCTACTTCGGGCTGTTCCGGTCGTTGCTGCGGCTGCCGGTCCTGGTACTCACCCATTCGCTCGACGGGAAGCTCACCGCACCGTCGATACTGGCGGCCTGGATGGTCGCCGCGATTGTGATCCCGCTCCTGCTCTGGAGGGTGAGGATCATGATGCGCGGGAAGGTCATGATCGGATGGGTTGAAGCCGCGTGTTGCGGACTCTTGGTCGCAGCGATTACCGGGGGCTCGGTGCTCATGTTCCTCGCAGCCACCCCTCGGCCGTTCCAAGAGGAGTTGGCCTGGAGTGTCGCACTCACAATCGCGAGCCTGTTCGCACTGCTCGGCGTGCTGGAATGGCCGACACGGGGTCGGGTCGTCGCGTGCGGCCTCGTCATCATGGCGTCGTCACTCACGCGCGGGTCAACCGGCTACGCGTGCGTGCTTGGCGCACTCCTCGTCGCGGTGTGGTTCGGCACCGGACGCGGAGGGGACGCGAATCGAAAGTGGACGATCCCGATGATGGCGGTCGGCTTCGTCCCGCTCATTGTGATGGTCGCGCTCAACGACGTGAAGTTCGGACAGCTGTTCGGCTTCTCGGAGGCCAACCAAGTCTGGTCCCACGTGAGTGTGCAGCGTCGCCACTTCCTCGCGTCAAATGGTGGCAGTGGGTTCGGGCTCCAATTCCTGCCGAGCACGCTGACCGCGTACCTGCGCCCGGGTGGACTCCACCTTGGCGCGTTGTTCCCATACGTGTCGCTGCCGGCCGTGCCTGGACCGATCATCGGCCACGTGGTCTTCGACGAGACCGATCCGACGACGTCGATCCCCGCCTCGATGCCCCTACTCCTCGCGTGCGGTGTGTGGGGGGTGATCACCGCGTTCCGCCCTCGATCGACCGGTCGCGCACGCCTCATTCGCGTACCGTTGACGGCAGCAGCGGCCGGGTGTGTCGGTGTGCTCGTCTTCGGTTACATCGCCAATCGCTACCTCGGCGACTTCCTGCCGTTCCTCGCATTGGCGTCGATGGTTGGACTCGTCGACATCTGCCGTCGAGTGGAGCGCGCGCGTCGTCCCGCCGGGACGGTCGTCGTCGCTGCGATCGCCGCGCTCGCACTGTTCGGCGTGTGGGCCAACACGGCCATAGCCATGATGCCGACCCCTGACTGGACGTCCGGGCAAGCCCGTGCCTTCGTCAGCGCCCAACACGATCTGAGTGGGCAGGCCCTTGCCGCCCACACGTTGCACCGTTCGACCCTTCCGACGGTGGCTGCTGCCGGCACGGTCGTCGATGTCGGGAGTTGCCGAGGCTTATATCTCTCAACCGGCTTCCCGGCGGTGCTTGCTCCGGCCTGGCTGGCGCAGCACACCACGTGGGTCGCCGTGGAGCAGGGGAGCGGGATCAACCGAGTCCTCGACGTTGGATTCAACCGACCTCTGGGCCGCAACGACCCATCAGTCACGTTGCTGACGTACGGTCAGAGCACGCTGCTCCTCCAGCCGACGGGAGCGGATTCGGTGCGAATCATCTTGGACCATCCGGCCAAGCCGCTCACGTGGCCACCGCCGGTGAGCGGACTGATCGTCGTCCGACCTCACGTGCACTACCGGCTCCAGGTCATGGCCGATCCCATATTGAATCGCATCGTGGTGACCGGATTGGGTGTGAGTATCGTGCCGAGCACCGCGGGGCCGGGCACCTTGGCGGTCGACAAGACGGGACCAGGGTCGGGGCAATCGGGCCCCGTTACGGTGACGGATGTCACGCGACCAGCACAACCAATGTCACTGTGCCACGCACTTGCAAGAACACCCTGAAGCCCTCGCGATCAGCAGCGCCTGGCCTGGACGAGGTCAACATGGGCCGACGATGGACGGGAGTACCAGCGGTGTCGCCGACGGTGTCCATCGCCAGTGGTCCGGGAGGTCACTGGGTGTCATTCGCCCACGTGCTCGTGCGGCACCACGGGCCGGAGCGGTGTATCCCAGTCCCGGGCAGCGAACACGGAACCCCACATTCGACCTGCTGACTCCAGAAACAACCGAGCGGATTGCGAGTAGTGGGGCCCGGCCTAGTTGGAGGGATCCCCCGAACGCGGAAAGTCCCATTGGGTCAGATGAGCATGGCGGTGGCTCCGGCGTCTCCCCAGGCGGAGGCGGCTTCGGCGTCGCCCTGTCCACCGATGAGCAGTCGATTCCGGCTGGCTCGGTAGGTCCCGATGGCGGTGAAGGCCGGGCGTTCACTCGAAGGGCATCGACTCCTTGCTGGCGATCGCGACTTTCGGGCGCATCGGAGCGATCTCCTCGCAGATCTTGGCTGAACCACGGGGAACCGACCAGATCGCACAGGTCTGATGGATCAAGTTCGCTATAGCCCATGTCACTGGCGAGATTCGCCTGCGCAGCCTCAGACCTCCGGTAGTGGGCAGCACCAAAGTGTTGAAGGCCATCAACCGGCCAGCCGGTAGACGATCGGGTGTCGGTCTCCCGCCAGCTGAGCAGGTGGCCCGGCGGCTAGCTCGTCCAGGAGTTGGCCGAGTGCTCTCGCAATCCGGGGCGCACCCGGTCGATCCAAGGTGACGGTGATCTGTCGGGGCTCGAATGCGACTGTTCCTCCGAGGTGCAACAGGTTGCGGGTGATCGCTCGGTACTCGTCGTTGTCGCCCAGGTAGGTGTTCAGTGCTCGGGCGAGGTCGAGTTCTGCGTTGTAGGCGAGTAGACGACAGACCATTTGCAAGGCTCGGGCCGCCAGGCGGGGCCGCGATCGTTTGGCGTTGGGATCGAGCTCGTTGGCGGGGAGCTTGGCCGGGATGCCCTTCAGTCCGGAGCGCTCGTCGTCCAGGCAATCCCTGGCGATGACCACGTCGTCGCGCAGCACCCGGATCTGGGCCAGGTGCTCGTCCAGGTCGCCGTCGTGGCTCTCGGTCTCGCGCCCGAGTGCCCGTTCTGCCTCGGCCAGTGCCGTCTCTGCCGTCCGCACCGTGGTCCTGGCGGTGCGCCGGGCCGGGTTGTTCACCTTGGCCGTGTTCACCTCGGTGTCCATCTCGTAGGTGGCGAGCCAGTGGACGCCCTGGTGGTCCTCCAAGTACTTGTTGGTGTTCTCGATGCACCACCGCCCGCGCAGGCGGCGCACCAGTCGTGCCCCGGTGAGTTCGGTGTTGGAGGTGAGGACCTGGAAGACCACCTTGCCGTCCTCGTAGGCGGAGAGCTGGCGGACCGGTGTGGCGTCGTAGCCGTTGAGTTCGACCAGCTCGTCGGAGAGGGTCATGGTGGTTCGCAAGCCATCGACCTCCACCCACGATCGCTTGGGCGTGGTGGTGGGTGCGGGAAGTGGTGCCCTCCGCCAGGTGATCCACTCCATGTCCTCTTCTGCCAGGGCAGCAAACACCTTGGGGTAGGAGCCACCCCGGTCGAAGCCGACCATGATCCGTCGATCCCCCACGATCGCTTTCAGCTGGCCGAGCACCTCGGGGAGGGTCACCGACAGCCCCCGGGGTTCGCCCGAGGCGAAACAGACTGCCCGCCAGGTGTCGTCGACCACGAAGGTGTCGTCCCTACCCGGCTCGGCCAGGTGCCTCCGGATGTTGTAGCCCTTGGCCACGGCCTCTTTGCCCCAGTAGGTGACGAAGTGGTCGTCTGCGTAGAACACCTCGGGCGGGTGCTCGTCCGCCTCCAGCATCGCTTTGGCGAAGGCGGTCTGGAGAGCGACCGGGTCTGTCACCTCCGCCAGTGCCCGAAGTCCGGGCCGCAAGGTGCGCAGGTGGGGAAAGGTAGTGGTCCCACACAGCACACCGGCGTCTTTGGCCACCAGGTGCTTGGTTCCCTCCATCGAGCTGGTGCCGAGCGCGAACGAGAAGGTGGAGGCGTACACCAACGAAGCTGCGTCATAGCGCCGGGCCACACGGATAGGCAGCGACGAGAGGATCTCCTCGGTGCCGAGACGGGTGAGGAAGGCATGGAGCAGCATCGCCCCCGCGTAACGGGAGGAGACCTCTGTTCCCGGGGGACGGGGAAGTGGCATTGGTGTGACGTCGGTGACGGGCTGGGCGTCGCCACCTGACGTGTCGTGCTCGCCGTCCTCTGGCTCGTCGCCGGTGGCCAGCTCATCTGGCTCTGCTGACCCGTCGTCAAAGAGCGTCTCGTTGGTAATCGGGGAGACGCTGCCGTCGCTCGCATCAATGGCAGCCAGCTGTCGCCCGATCGTGCCGGGGTGAACCCCGAGACGCTCAGCGATCGCGACGTTGGTCATCCCCTCTTTCGACCACGCCTGCGCTTTGGACAGCTTTGTCGCAGACAGGCTGGAAGGACGGCCGAGGCGCCGCACCAGACCCTCGGACCCGCGGTGCTTCGCACGGCCTCGCAGCATGGAGACGTAGACGGGTGTGAGCCCGAAACAGGCGGCTACATCCCCACCGGAGAAGCCCGCGTTGGTGAGCCCGACGATCGCCAGGTTCCGCATGCCGAGATCACGCTTCTCGTAGCTGGCGAACAGGTGCGGGCCTCGGAAGACGAGGACCTGTTCACCGACGTCGGACCGATTCAGACGCCAGGGTTCAGGCATCTCCGCCAACTCTTCTACGATCGCGGCCTCCACCT
>JAYVYR010000186.1:0-6158 GCA_043784065.1 Acidimicrobiaceae bacterium | reverse complement strand
GGGTCCGGTGATCGAGGATGTGACGACCACCCGCCCATGACCGGAGGCAGCGAGCGCAGGAAGGCACGCCTGCACACTGAACAGGCAGCCCTTCATGTTGAGATCGAATGTCTCGTCGTAGTCCGCCTCGGTCATCTCGGCCAGCTTCTTCTGCGTGAAAATGCCGGCATTGGCGCAGAGGACGTCGATTGCGCCGCGGGTAGCCATGACCTCGTCGGCCATCCGTGCACACTCGCTCGGTTGGGAAATGTCAGCCACAACACAATCGGCGTTGCCACCGCGTCCTGCAATGTGCGTTACCGCCTGCGCAGCAACGTCGGGATCGCGGCCAACAATAGTGACGAACGCGCCGGCATCGGCGAGGACCTCGGCAATTCCGTAACCGATTCCCCTGCTTCCACCGGTCACAATCACGCTGCGTCCACTGATTGGATTGCTCACTTCGCCTCCATCGCAACCGGGCCCCACGAGTACGGCGTCCGAACGCCCAATGTTCCCACAGGGCGGACTGGTCCAGGCGCCTCACTGACGCTGGTTGGGTCTCACGTTGTCAGACGGAACCAAGGGTGTCCGCGGTCGATCCCGGCCCATTGCTCGCCAGTCATCGGCGGCCGCGCGAATGTACTGCCCGCTGGACCGGTCGAGCCCCCCTGATCCGATGTACTCGATCAGGTCCGCAGCTGACTCTGGAGGCTGCCAGAAGTCCGGATCGTCCCACGCATCCGCCAATGCCACCCGGGACATCTCAGTCTTGACCGTGCCAGGGGAGACGGCGGAGACGGAGATGCCGTGAGGTCGGGCCTTCGCTGCCAGTGCTTCGGCGAAGCGATTGATTACAGCCTTGCTTGGCATGTAGGCCGAGTCGATCATCGCGTCGCAGTCATCGTCGATCGGAGAAGTCGCCGCCCCTGAACCCAGGTTGACGATCCGACCCGAGCCCTGTTCAGCCATGTGCGGCATCACCGCCTGGCAGCAGAGGAACGATCCCGGGACATCGACTTCGAGGATTCGCCACCAGTCGTCTGACGGATACTCCCAGGACACTCCTCCGTGTCCAGCGACGCCGGCATTGTCCACCAGGAGATCGATGGGACCGGTCCCGGCTTCAATCCGCGCAACAACATCGTCGAGTGCGTTCCTGTCGGTGGCATCCAGCGTCATCGGATGTACGCCGGTTTCCTTGGCCGATTCAACGAGCTTGCCGGTGGAACGAGCGGCCGCGACAACCTGATGGCCGTGGTCGGCCAACTGCACGGCTACGACTCGTCCGGTGCCGTCACCCCCACCTGTCACGGGACGTGATCGCATCGCCGGCTGTCGGTGCACTCTCTCGGGCACCGCGATGGAGTATCCGTCCCATCCGGAGGAGCCGATGTACGACGTTTTGTGATGCACTCTGCCCATGGCAGTTGCCGTGTCCGTGCGCCTCGACGAGGAGGCACAGTGTGCCCTGTCCATGCTCGAGTCATCCGGACTCAGCCGGTCCGAGGCCATCCGTGAGGCGATCCTGATGTCGGCTGCAGCACTTCGCCGGAAGCAGGCCCTTCGCGACGAAATGGCGGCCCTCGAGGCCGACGAGGTTGACCGCCGCGAGATGCTCGAGGTGGCAACGCTCATGGAGTCACTCCGTGCAGAGGGGTGACATCTACGAGCTTCGTGTGCCGAAGGGTGTCGGGCACGAACGGCGAGGGCGTCGCTTCGGGGTGATCGTGCAGTCGGACGCGCTGCTCCCGCGTTCGGTCGTCCTCCTGGCTCCGACCTCGACGGGTGCCCGTCCGGCATCCATCCGGCCGGAGATCGCGGTCCTCGGCACGACGACTCGCGTGCTCGTCGAGCAGGTCGGCGCCGTCGACGTCAGCCGGCTCGGCAAGCAAGTCGGGCGAGTGGAGGTCGACGCGATGTGGGGTATCGACGAGAGCCTGGTAACCGTGTTCGGACTGGGCTGAACCTGAAGGGTCGCCTCGGCCGGCCGAGGCGGCGGCATTTCCGGAACTTCGACACTGCACCGGAAGACGAACGTGTACCGCCTGAAGTTGGAAGTCCCGACCGAAGCGTCGTAGCCCGGTCCAGTCCTCGGGTCCGGGGCCACCCCGGGTTCCCGGAGTACCCACGTCACCGCTCATCCGGGCGCTGAAGAATTTTTCCGGCGCCGCGGCCTCAGCTGCTGGGGGCCAGGAGTGCCTCCACCGAATCGGCGGCGACCGGGGCACTGTCCAGTTCGCCGAAGGCTGCCGATCGCTTCACAGCCTCCTCACGGAAGCGTGTGTCGGCCAGGACCTCCTCCGCCGCGGGCCTGATTCTGCCGGCGTCGACGTCACCGGGGAGCGCCACTCCGACCTTCCATTCCTCCAGTAGCCGGGTGATCGGAGCCTGGTCTGCACCCTTGGCCGGAATGCCGACCATGGGGAGGCCATGCCGGAGCGTCCGCATGGTGGTGCCATGACCACCGTGGCCGACCACCAGGGCGGCGCGGTCCATCAGGGCATCGTGGTCGGCGAACGCCACGAGTTGGGCATTGGCGGGCGCCGTGAGTTCGTCCTGGTCGACAATGCCACCGGTCGTGGCCACGACGTGCACGGGCAGTTGCCCGAGCGCGTCCAGGGCCCGTTGCAACATCTCGGGGCTGCGCTGTTCAGGAACCGTAGAGAAGCTGAGCAACACGAGCGGGGTCGGGTCGACCGTGCCCCACTGGAGCTCCACCGGCACCGCCCGCCGCTCGATGGCCAGGACCGGGGCTCCGTGGACGACCTGCGTCCAGGACGTCGCTGGATCGCCATCGAACGCCTGGAGTGCGTTCACATGCAGCACATCGCGCTCTCCCCACAGCGTATCGAGTTCGGGAAGACCACCGAAGCCGGCTCGTCGCCGTGAATCACTCTGCATGGCGAAGTTTGCCCGCCAGTCGTCCAGCAGACGGTCGAAGAATGTGTGCAGCATCACCGCAGTGGGCCTGTCGAACTGCGGCGCCACATCGAGGGCGGCGCTGAACATGGCGTCGATGACCACGACGTCGGGATCCCGATCGTGCACCAGGTCCACCAACTCCCGGCCTACAGCCGGCGAACTCGTGAAGCCGAAGACCGTGGCCAGGGGATGGAACGAGTACCGGTCGAGATCGGTGCGGGCGTGGACCAGCTGTGTGGCGGTCAGTCCTGCTGCTTCCACCCGTCCCACCATCTCCGGCCGGCCGTAGAAGTGGACCTCGTGCCCCCGCTCCTCCAGAACCCTTGCGATCCCGATGCTCGGCGTCAGATTCCCGCCCCCGTCCCAACATGCCCACAGGATGCGTGCCATCGGTCATTCCCCCTTGTCGTTGATCAGTACCCCACGGACGAGCCGCTCCACCGCTGCCTGGGATGCCTTACGGTCGAGCCCGAGGTCCCGGCGGAGCAACTTCCAGACGTAGACGTCGGTGGCCGCCAGCAACGCGGTCACGACAGGCCGCCGCTCCCGGGCCGGATGACCTGCCATCTGGGTAGCGAACGCTGCCTCCACCCAGGCACGATGGCCCTCTCGACCCTCAGCCGCCACCACCCCGAGCCCGGGAATCCGGTGCTCCTCGGCAAGCATCCCGATGACCCGGTCCCCGATCATCTCGTCGTCGTCGAAGAGTCGTGCCACGGCCTCGCCGGTGGACCGGGGCAATTCGTCCCGGGGTGGCAGCGTCGCCCGGAACGACCCCATGGCCTCCAGGATCAGCTTCTCCTTGCTGCCGAACGCCCGGAGCACCGTCTGGACGCTGGTACCCGCGGTCGAGGCGACGTTCTCCAGTGTGAATTCCGTCGATTGGAGGGCGAACAGCTCCTGGGTCACTTCGAGGACGCGCTCCCGGGTGGCGGACGCCTTCTTCCCCCGTACGTCCATCGAGTAGGCCCGGCTCAAATTCATGGAAGTAAGTGTGATGAATCTAGATTCATTTCACTGGCACTATTTTCAATTATCCAGACGGATGGCGGCAGTCGGCACGCCAGCACGCCGGGCCCGATGTGTACCGCTTCTCGTCGGAAGCCCGGGGTTTATCTCATGTCAGCGAACCGAGGCGAACCATCTTCCAGCTCCAGTTCGACGCCGTTGGCGGCGAAGCTGATGGCGTGGTGTCACCCCGACGGCATCGACAGATCGAGGAGCTGCCCGTCGGCGAACACGTGGGCGAGGCGGGAACAGAGCGGGTCCCCGACCCTGGCCGTGTCGTGCAGCGAGTCCACCGCTTCGATGAACACCCGGTCCCGTTCGTCGTTCCAGCATGCGTCCGTGGCCCTGCCAGGGGTGAGCGAGGTGACCTGCTCCCCGGAAAGCCCGACCCGTTCGGCGAAGAACGTCACATGGACGCCCCACTTCTACTCGCAACCGCATCGGGTACACGTGCGGTCGATGACGATCTCGCGATCTCGCATGGTAAGGGAGAGCTGCCAGCTGAGCTCATAGCCTCCCCACGGACCCATGGCCTCGGCCATCGGGAGGTTCCGCACGAAGGTCCGGAAGAGCAGGATGGGTGGCACTCCCGGCGGCATCATCTGCTCGAGCCGATCAGCAACGTCGGTTTCGTACGGCGGGGCGACGGGATCGATCCACGGCATGGTTCCTCCTGTGTTTTGTTTTCCGAAACACATAGCACTGCAGAGTTTTGGAAATCGAAACGCAAGGCCGAGAGGAAGGCACCAAGGTGGATGAGCCCCAGCGGGAAAGGCGGGCTGGAGTCCGTGGATCGACCACTGGCCGGCCGCTCATGGCGGCAATGGATCTCCTTGGTCGTCGGTGGACACTCCGGATCCTCTGGGAGTTACGCCACGGGCCGATCGGAGCCAGGGCATTACGGGAGCGGTGCGACGGGATGTCGTCGAGCGTCCTCTACGACGGGCTGTCGTCGAGCGTCCTCTACGACGGGCTACGGGAACTCACCGTCGCCGCACTCATCGAGTAGACGGACAAGGGGGATTACGCGCTCACGGATGCGGGAAGTGCACTTGGCCGGGCCCTCAGGCCGCTGGACGACTGGGCGGTCGCCTGGAAGGAATCCCCGGCGGCACCTTCGGCCCCGGCAGAGGTCTGACGTCGTGCCCATCACTTCCGACTCCCGCTGGTAAGCGAACGTGTACTGCTTCCCGTCAGCGCCGACCCGACTCGGGGCTCCTCGACCAGGAGGCTCGCGCCGTAGGATCTCGATATGCGAGCCGTCCCCGCCGGCGGCTGCCGATCCCAACACGCGGCTGCCCACCACTCCGCCATCCGTATGCCGGAGTCCCGATCCGCACCGGCACGACGAACGGAAGGGATGCACCTCTGATGGACGATGGCGGAGTACCGATCGGACTCGACAACCTGGCCCGATTCGTCGCCGCCACCGTTGGTGGTGCCGGCAAAGTCGAGCAGGTGAACGGAGGTCTGGCCGTGGCCAGCGCGGTTCCGGTGGCGAACGGCTACGTCAACGCTGCCTTCCGCACCGGTCAGGCTGGCTCCGACATGGGCTTCCTGGCCGACGTGCGCAGCTTCTTCGCCGAGGTCGGGCACCCCTACGTGGTGTGGGCGCCATCCACTGATAGCGGACTCGTCGGGGCGTGCTCCTCTGCCGGAGGTACCCCTGATAGCGAGGACAGTCCCATGATGGTCATCCAGCGTCCGATCGGGACCGCTGTGGACCTGTCCGTCCGGGCGCTCTCCTCCGCCGAGGACCGCAAGATTTTCGGGAGGATGTGCGAGGAGGGGTACGAGAAGCCGGGGCTCGCCCGGTTCCTCGACCACCACCGGAGCTATGACGCTGCGGGGTCCGTGTGGGCCATCGTCAGCGACGGCGCACGCGATCTGGGCGTTGCCTGCGGCTACCTCCACGGGACCTCGGGCGGCATCTACTACGTGGCCACACCAGCCTGCCACCGGGGGCGGGGCGCAGCCGCCGCAGCGACAGCCTGGCTCGTCGACCACCTCATGGAGGACGGCGCCGACCTCGTCGCGCTCCAGGCGAGTGTCATGGGTTTCCCCATCTACGAACGTCTGGGATTCCGGACGGTGGCGAACTACCAGCAGTTCGTCTTCGAGTCGCCCGCCTGACCCGCCAGGCGGCGCTCCGGCGGCACCCGGAGTACCAAAGTGGCGATGCGGTGGAGAGTGGACCGATCCTGGCGAGCGCCCCATCGCCGCCAGGTGCGGAGCGGGAATCGAGG
>JAYVYR010000185.1:0-6484 GCA_043784065.1 Acidimicrobiaceae bacterium | reverse complement strand
GACTGAAACTCCTGCAGGGGTGGCTCAGGTCGGGGTATCACCGACGTGGAGCGGCACCCACAGGCGGATCCCACCGAGGATTCCGGCCGTGTTGTCGATCACGGTGATGTCGTCGGGCAGGTTGTGGCGCACGACCCGTCGGGAATTTCCACCGCCGATGTAGAGGTGGTCGAAGTAGGTCAGGGCCCGCATGTTGGCGATGGCCTTCATGACCCGCTTGTTCCACCGGGTCTCACCGATCTCCTTGCGGGTGGCTTCACCTAACTGATCATCGTAGGACTCGCCCTTCCGGAATGGCTGATGAGCGATCTCCAGATGTGGCTGGAGATCGCCGTTGTAGAAGAGACCGGTGCCGAAGCCGGTGCCGAGCGTGATGACCAGTTCGAGGCCCGTGCCCCGGACCACGGCCGCTCCCTGGATATCGGCGTCGTTGGCCGCCTTGGTGGGAATGCCGAGCTCCTGGGTGAGCGCGCCGGCAAGGTCGAACTTCGTCCACTGCTGCTCGAGGAGGTGATCAACGGCACTGCCCGGTCCGCTCTCGGTGACGAAGTGCGGAGCCGACAGCACCACGCCACCCCGCACCATTCCCGGAAATCCGACTGAAGCTCGCTCGGCCCTCGGCAGGGGGGCGGTCAACTTCTTGAGAGAGGCCACCAATTTGCCGGGTGGCAAAGGATATGGAGTCAGGATCTTGACCCGGTCGGCCACCATTGCACCCTTGGCATCGAGCACCGAAGCCTTGAGCCCGGTACCCCCGATGTCGACGGCCAACGTGAAGGGATGCTCGGGAGCGACCCGCCCGCCTGCGGGGTCGGTTGCCGGATCGGGAACGCTCTGGGGGCCGGCGGGCACAGCCCCAGGATCAGTGGAGGTCATCCCCTCACGCTAAACCCCTCAGCGCCTCCCTCTGGCCCACTCGACAGCCGTCGGCTTCGGCTCTGAACCGGCAGGTACGCGCCGCGGCGATAGCGTTCGGCCATGACCGAACCGTGGCTCGAAGATGCCTGCTCGCTGGTCGACGCCTTTCGCGCCAAAAGTCTCAGCCCCAGCGACGCCCTTGAGGCCTCGTTGGCAGCTATCGGGACCTCCGACCTGAACGCCTTCTCCCATGTTGACACCGATGCCGCCCGGGCCGCAGCCGCATCGGCTGACGTGACGCTCCCGTTCGGTGGCGTGCCCATCGGGGTCAAGGAGCTCGAGCCCGTGGCCGGTTGGCCCTACACCGAGGCTTCGCTCATCTTCGCCGACCGGATCTCCGCGTTCGACTCCACCCACGTCACCCGGTTGCGTGCGGCCGGCGCGGTACTGGCCGGCCAGACCACGGCATCGGAGTTCGGCGGAATCAACTGCACCTCGACCAAGTTGCACGGGATCACCCGCAATCCGTGGGATATCGAGCGCACCCCCGGCGGTTCGTCGGGTGGATCGGCCGCCGCCGTGGCCGGAGGGCTGGTTCCCATCGCCACCGGGGGAGACGGTGGTGGGTCGATCCGGATTCCGGCCGGATTCACCGGGCTCTTCGGTCTCAAATCCACCTACGGCCGCATCCCCCGGGGGCCGAAAACCCTGCAGCCCCCACTGACCGTGACTGTCGGATGCATGGCCCGCTCGGTCCGCGATGCCGCCCGGTGGTTCGACGTTTGCAACGGATTCGACTCCCGCGACACGCTCAGCCTGCCACGGGTGTCGGGCTGGGAGAACCAGCTCGGGAGTTTCGACCTGTCCGGAAAGCGGGCAGTTGTCTCGGTGGATCTGGGGGCTGCCATCGTCGAGCCCCGGGCGGCCGCGCTCATCACCGAGGCGGCCGACGCACTCATCCGCGACGCCGGACTCACGCATGTAGACGTTGTGGTGCAGCTGCCCCAGGGCGGGCTCGAATGGGCCCTGTCCAATCTGGTCGGACTGGTCGAGGAACTCGGTGACCGTTTCCCGGCATGCAACGACGATCTCACCCCCGAAATCCAGATCGGCATGAATTTGGCCGCTCACCATTTCACGATCCAGTCTGCGGGCAAGGCCGACGCATTCCGGGTGGCCCTCAACGAGCAGTTGGCCGACATCTTCGACCAGGCCGACTTTGTCTTTACCGCTACCAACCCGGACACGGCCTTTGCCGCAGGCGGCCCAATGCCCACCACGGTGGGCGACGTCGACCTCATGACCACCTACGGGTTCGACAAGGCCATCGGCAACAACGGTGCTCTCACCATCCCGGCCAATCTGTCCGGGATGCCAGCCGTTTCCATCCCGATCGGGACGGTAGACGGCGCACCGGTGGGCATGCAGGTGATCGGGAAGCACCACGAGGAACAGCTGCTACTCGATCTGGCCCGCATTGCCGAGCGCGAGCGACCGTGGCCGCTGGTGGCACCCGGCGTCGCCAGCTGACCGGTCCCTACTGGAGGCCACGTCTCTGGACCTGTTGACCTCGACGGCTCGCCAGACGCCGCAGACGGGTCGAATGGTCTAGAACGGGCTCATGCGCGTCGAACTCTGGATCCCAACCGTCTCGCCGATCTCCACACCGGAGCTGCTGTCCCTCATCGGGAGAGAGGCCGAAGAGCGCGGCTTCTCGTGTCTGTGGGTGGGCGAGCACGTCGTTCTGTTCGAGGAGTACGCCTCCTCCTACCCGTACGCCGACGACGGCAAGATCCCGGCCCCTCCCGGGTCCGGCCTGCTCGAGCCCCTCAACACCCTGGCGTTCTTGGCTGCCCACACCACGACGGTCCGCCTGGGCACGGCCATGGTCCTGCTCCCCCAGCGCAACCCCGTCTACACGGCCAAGGAGGTAGCCACCCTCGACTGGCTGTCGAACGGTCGGGTCGACCTCGGCATCGGCGTGGGCTGGTTGGAAGAGGAGTTCCGGGCGGTCAACGTGTCCTGGCCGCAACGGGGCCGCCGGACCGACGAGTACCTCGAGGTGCTGCACACGCTGTGGACCGACGAGACCTCGTCGTACGAAGGCGAGTTCTACTCGCTCAACCCCTGCCAGATGTTCCCAAAGCCGCTTCAGGACCCACTCCCCATTCACATCGGCGGCGAGTCGGACGCCGCGCTGAAGCGTGTTGCTCGGGCCGGCAACGGCTGGCATACGTTCAACCGCACCCCCGAGGATCTGGCCGAGCCCCTCGGCAAGTTGGACGGCCTGCTGGCCGGGCAGGGACGGAGTCGGTCGGAAATCACCATCACCGTATGTCCGTACTTCCAGACCCTCGATGCTGACATCGCCGAGCGGTATGCGGAGGCCGGCGCCCATGCGGTGGCCGCCCTCCTCATCCCCATGGACGAGGACTCGGTGCGAACTCAGCTCGACGGACTGCTTCCGGTCCAGGAACGGGCGGCATCGCTGGCCGGATGAACTGGGTGGCACTCTCGTCGGCTGCACCCGACCGCTCCACTCCGAGTTCCGTAGGCTAGGGCCACCACAACCGGGAGGACTGCACCATGTCACCTGTCGCGCTCATCACCGGCACCTCCTCGGGCATCGGCCTCTCGTCAGCCATCGCTGCCGCCAAGCACGGCTTCACTACTGTGGCCACCCTGCGCGATACGGGCAAAGACGCAGCCCTGCGGGCCGCGGCCGAACACGTCGGCGTCACCCTCGACATCCGCCAACTCGACGTGGTGGACGAACGTTCGATCACGTCTTGCATCGACAGCGTGGTGGCCGACCATGGCAGCCTCGACGTGCTGGTCAACAACGCCGGGCGGGGCTTCGTTGGCACCATCGAGCAGGTTTCGATGGAGGATATGCGGGCCGTCATGGAGGTCAATTTCTTCGGGGTGGTGGCCACCACAAAGGCCGCCCTGCCCCACCTGCGGGCTGCGCAGGGCCGGGTCGTCACCGTGACGAGCGTCGGCGGCGTGGTCGGTCAGCCCTTCAACGAGGCCTACTGTGCGGCCAAGTTCGCCGTGGAGGGTTTCATGGAAAGTCTGGCCCCGGTGGCCGCCACCGTCGGTGTCCACGTGTCGGTCATCGAGCCGGGCCCGGTCAGCACCGAGTTCGTCAACAACGTCGGCGTCGACGTGGCCAAGATGATCGCCGAGGGCGGCGAGTACACCCCGGCCATGAAGGCCTACATAGGGCACATCATGGCCGAGTTCGCCAATCCGGACGCCGTCCAGACGAGTGAGGACGTCGCCGCAACAGTCCTGTCGGCCATGGTCACCGACTCAGCTGCCTTCCGGCACCAGACGTCGCAATGGGCGAAGACGTTCGCCGGGTTCAAACTGAGTGACCACGACGGCTCTGCTGTGGTGGGGATGACCTCCGACTGGGTGAAGTAGCCCTTGCCGGGGATCGTGCCGGACTGAGGTGACGATCAACGGCCGCGGCACGTCCGGGTTGCTGCTCGGCAGACTCCGGGCCGTCGACCTTTCCGGCAGCAGCAGCTAGGTCAGTGGGCGACCCAGCCGACAGTCCCGAGGCACATCTCGTCCGACGAGCCGTCTCCCCACGTGACATAGCGGGCCGGCAGTTTGCGGAGCGAGGGAAGCTCCTGACGGAGGGTTGGATCGTAGGTGCACGAGACCCGGACCTCGTCGCCGGGGTGGGCCCATGTGTCCTTGGGGGCGGCGTAGGAGATCTGGCCGTCGAAGTTGTAATGGGCGACGTAGCTCAATGTGGTGGTGGAGGACCCATGGATCAGGGCGATCGACTCGGACTGGCCAAGTAGGTGCATGTGCGGTGTTGACCCGAGGATGTGCTCGTTCTTGTCGACCTTCCACGTGCAGGTGGTGGTCACCAGACGGCCGTTGATCTGAGGGTCGGCCGAGTTGTGGTCACCGGAACATGCCGACTCGATGAGGTTGAGCAACACGGCCGCCTGATGGCCGGTGCGGGCCACCAGGTCGTTGATCGAGGCCTGCCGGTCGCACAGCGGTCCGGCCACGCCGGCCGGGCAGGGCAGGTCGGGCGGGGACACGTACTTGGTCGCCTCGAGCTCCTGGAGGTGTGAGCCTGCGGCGGCCACGGTGGTGATCTTGATCCGGCTCTGGTCAGGCGCCGTGCCGGCCAGCAGGTTGTAGTGGATCTGCATCACCACCAGGCTCCCGGCCGGCATGGCGATACCGGTGCCGACCGGAGTGGCGTGGGAGACGATCGGGCCCGGTGCCCAACCTCCCAACCACGTCGTGCCATCGAAGGTGCCGGTGGGATTGAGGGGCGCTCCGAAGCAACTCCACCCCTGGCCGTTGCTGCCCGAGTCGAGCGACCGGGCCTCGGCCACCTGTGGGGGCGGAATCAGGAAGTAGATGGCGTGATGGACTTCCTTGCGTGCCCCAGGTAGGAACGTGCTGGCCACCAGCTCACGATTCGACGTCAGGTGCGGGTCCACCAGAAAGCAGTGATAGACGTCGGTCGAACCATTGGCGGCGGTAGCCACCGGATCGAACGCCGTTGCCGGACCGAATGTCGAGGTGGTGGTGGCAGCATCGAGCACGGCCGAGCCCGTCGTGGTGCTGGGCACGGCGCTCGACGAACACGCCGACAACGTGGCGGCCAGCAGGACGCACGAGGCGGCGCGCAGGCGGAAGTGATTCCCCCTGGATCTCATCCCTCCAACGCTACCGGTCCTTGGGCTGACCGCGCTGTCTCGGCTCCGGCAACGGCTCCGTTACCGACCCTGCTGCGCAGCCACGGGTCGTCGAACCAGGTGCGCAAGGCCAGACGGGCCGGGGCGAGGTCGCGGTAGATGAGGACGGCTCGGCCGGGCTGGATCCGGCGTAGGGCGTCCGGTGGGGCCAGGCGTCGGGTGGTGGGCGACCGGGTGGTGCTGGTGCCCTGCCGCCCGCTGGAGGTGGTGGCCGGCAGATGGAGCTCCTCGTCGCCGATGAGGTGGCTGGCGTAGTCCAGGGTGGCGGGATCGGAGATGCCCGACAAGAAGAGTTTGGCCCGGTGGTTGTTCACCACCGTGGTGGCCCGCGGCCCGAATCGAGCGGTGATCTGGGCCAGGTCGTGCCAGACGGTGACCAATTGGATGCCGTGGCCGGCGGCCGTGGCGGCCAGGGTGTCGAGATCGGGAATGGGGGCGATGTTGGCTGCTTCGTCGAGAACGACGAGTAGGGGTGGATCGAGCGGCCGGCCCGTCCTGGCCACCCGGTCATAGGCGTGATCGAGCACAGCCCGCAGGATGCCGACGAACAGTGGGGTGAGCCGCCGCTGATCGTGAGCCGGGGCACACAAGTAAAGAGTGCCCGACCCGGCCACGAGCGCGCCGGGGTCGAATTGCGGGGCGCCAGAGGGGGCGGCCCCGGCGAACGGCTCGAGCAACGTCTCCAATGTGGTCACGATCGAACTGCGCTGGCGCTCCTCTTTCCCAAAAGCTGAACGTGCGGCATCGATTGCCTCGGGCACTCCGGCAAGACCGAGCAGGTGGAGCACCTCGTCCTCTTCGCCGGTCTCCACCCAGTGGACGACGTCGGCCATTGCCCGCTCCGCGGTAGCGGCGGCAAAGAGGAGCGGGGCCAGCAATCGGGAGGCCGT
>JAYVYR010000184.1:0-11685 GCA_043784065.1 Acidimicrobiaceae bacterium | reverse complement strand
CGTAGCCATCGGACGAGGGGGGCTTCGACGAGTTGCGGGAGTTCATGGCTAGGCGAGCCCGAAGCTCGGCCATTTCCACGGTCAGTTTCTCGACCATGGCCCGCAGAGAGACCACCTCTTCACGCAACTCCTCATAGGAGGGAGCATCACCACTGGGAAGAGAGTCGTCGGCCGCAATTCCCAACGATACGCGCGTCGTCGTTGCAGGTCGTGGACCGTGTGATCAGGGGACCTGAACAGTCACGATCCCCATACAAAACGACTTTGCTTGGGTGGTCGGTTCCGAAGAACATTCCGAAGCGCTCGCGCCAATCGCCCCGGCGAGCATCAGCCCAATCAGGGCACGCGACAATGCAATCTCCACACGCATCCGACAATCGTTTCACAAGCCGCAGGCGGTCCGTGTTCCCCATGGGGCGCTCCACGAATGTCACCCGAACTGTCGATGGACTTACTGACAGGGGTCTGCTTGCCTGAGGGCATGCGCAAACGATCAAAATCGGTCCGGGTGACCTACGACCCAGATGCAAACGCTGTCTACATGCACTTGACGAGTGAAGAGCTGGAGCCCGGCTGGGTAAGCATCCCATGTGAATCACCGGATAATCTCGGAGCCTGGGTGGTTCTCGATTGGAAGGATGGCCGGCTTGTTGGCCTCGAGGTGCTTGATGCCCGGGAGAGGCTTTCCGCCGACTTGCTGGAATCGGCCGAGGGGCACGGTGCAGCCTGACGAGTGCGGCATGCGACGCTCATCGCGTCCGACGGTCGGGGACTTAGGCGCCGCAGACGCGCTTCCCGTGGGCGTTTCAGAGAATGACCCAGCAATCTGGTTCCGCCACCTCGTGGCGGGTCCCTTTCGAGCCTTTCCAGTGACTACAAAGTGACTACAAAGTGACTACAACTCCCGGCCAAAGTACGTGAAGCGTGACTAACGCTGAGGATATCAGTGCAGGTCAAGGACACTTTTGGCGATTTTTGATCGACCCTGAAGTGCATCAACTCCGATTCTTAATCCGGAGGCTGGGTGGTTCGAGTCCCCCGGGGCGCACCAGGTCATCGTTCGAACGATTCCGTCCATTGGCGGACCACTGCCCGGTTCTGAGGCCGACATCATGTTTCCGACAAGAGCCGCCCGAACCGGTCAACTTGACGTCACGGCGTCCAGACCCGGGGCATCCCGACCGGTTAGCCAGCGTTGGAGCCCGGCGGCATTCGAGTGGACTCCGTTCATGACCTCGAGCTTCTCCCGATGCTCCTCGGGTACACCGTCGAGGTCATGGGCGAACGCCTCGGACAGTGCGGCGGCGATGTCCCGGCCACCGCGAAAAGCGGACTCCGCCACGTCCGCCCAGCGGCGCAACGTGCCATCGGCCTCGTCCAGCACATCGAGGGGATCGGCCAGCAGTCCGTAGTGAGCGAGGGCCAGCCCGGTCGGGCGTCGCTGGGCGAAACGCCGCAAAGAGTGAAGCGCCTGGTCGAGGTCAAAATCGGGCGGAGGCGTCGACGGCCGCAGCACCCCGGCATCCGGCAGCTTCACTCCCACCGCGTCCCCGGCAAACAGAATGCCGCTCCAGTTGTCGTGCAGGGCCAAATGGTGCTTGGCGTGACCGGGCGAGTCGACGGCCGTCAGGAACCGGTTGGATCCAACCCGAATCTGTTCGCCGTCCTCCAGCACACGGATGCGTTCGACGGGCGTCGGGTCGAGCCGCCCGTAGAGGGAGTCGAGGAGGGGACCGTAGACACGGGCGGCAGAATCCACCAGCTTTGTTGGGTCAGCCAGGTGCCGGGCGCCTTTGGGGTGGACGTAGACGGTGGCCTTCGGGAATGCCCGGGCCACGTTGCCCACGCCGCCGGCATGGTCCAGATGGATATGGGTGACGACCACGCCGGCCAGGTCGTCAGCGCCGAGTCCGAGCCGGTCGAGGTGCGCCAAAAGGGCGGGCACTGAGCTCTGACTACCCGTCTCGACCAGGACCGGGGCGTCACCCTCCACGAGGTAGCCGGCTGTGACGTTCTGCCAGCCGCCGAGGAGCGTGTCGAGCTCGAGCACCCCTTCGGCGATGCGGGTCCCCGTCGGCGGGGGCGTCAGATCCGTCGGGTCGAGCGGTGGGCCGTGCCGGTGATCGCCCTCCATCGTTACCTCACATCAGCTCTTTGGTGGCTTTCAGGCCAGCTTCCTTGCCCGAAGGGGTGGCCTTCTTCTTGGCGACAGCCGTGTCGGAGCCGGCATCCTTCATCGCTGCCGACTCCCGAGGCGGCTTTGCCGTCGCTTTGCGGGCCGGTCGCCCCCCTGACCTACCGGCCGGGGTAGTCCCCTCTACTTGGGACGTCGGGCGATCTCTCTGTGGTCTCGGGCCTCCAGCCAGAAACTTCCGCCGTGAGGACGTCGACGCCGGCGCCATATGCATCCGGGCCATGCCAGCTGGTTTGACCCCCGCCATCGCCTGGCGGGCGAGCCCCAGAAACACGTGCTCTCTGCTCGGCTTGTGGTGACCGACGATCTTGGCCGCCGAGTTGACCAGTGACACGTGGGAGAACGCCTGTGGGAAGTTGCCCACCAACCGGCCGGCCACCGGATCGTACTCCTCCGATAGCAGACCCAGATCGTTTCGCAGGTCGAGCAGTCGCTCGAGGAGCTGACGAGCATCGTGGTCACGGCCCAGCAGCGTGTAGCAGTCGGCCAGCCAGAACGAGCAGGCCAGAAACGCCCCTTCCCGGCCCGAAAGGCCATCGACCTCACCGGTGTCCGCTGTCCGATAGCGAAGGACGAAGTCGCCTTCGACCAGCTCCCGTTCGACGGCCTCGATGGTGCTCCGGACCCGGGGGTCGGTGGCCGGGAGGAACCCGACCAACGGGATCATCAGCAGACTGGCGTCAAGCTGGTCCGAGCCATAGAACTGAGTGAAGCAGCCTGTGTCGGCGTTGAATCCGCGCTCGCAGACTTCATTGTGGATCTCCTTGCGCACGGCCTGCCAACGGTCAACCGGGCCTTCCGCGCCGTACTCCTCGACCGTCTTGATCGCCCGGTCGATGGCCACCCAGGCCATGATCTTGGAGTGGGTGAAGTGCCGGCGAGGCCCCCGGACCTCCCAGATACCGTCGTCGGGCTCCCGCCACCCGATCTCCAGAAACTCCATCAACGAGCGCTGCAGCTCCCAGGCCGGGTCGCCTTCCGGGTCGTCCGCCCGTGTCGACTCATAGAGCGCGGACATGACCTCGCCGTAGACATCGAGCTGGAACTGGCCAGCCGCAGCATTGCCGATGCGGACAGGCCGCGACCCCTCGTAGCCGGGCAACCAGTCGACCTCCCACTCGTCGAGTCGGCGCTCGCCGCCGGCGCCGTACATGATCTGCATCTGCGACGGATCGCCAGCCGTTGCACGCAGCAGCCAGCTCCGCCAGGCCATCGCTTCCTGGTAGAAGCCTCCTCGCATCAGTGACTCGAGGGTGAGCGTGGCATCGCGCAACCAACAGAACCGGTAGTCCCAATTGCGGCCACCGCCCAGAGCCTCGGGCAGCGATGTCGTCGGGGCGGCCACGATCCCGCCGGTCGGCTCGTAGGTGAGGGCTTTCAGCGTGATGAGCGACCGCACCACTGCCTCACGGTACTCGCCGACGTAGGTGCACTGGGACACCCACTCTTCCCACCACTGCACGGTGTCGGCGATGGCATAGACGGCGTCGACCGGGCGGGGTGGGGTGCCGGTAGCCGGGTACCAGGACAGCGAGAAGGGGATGGACTGCCCCTCGGACACCGTGAACTCAGCGACGGTGGACAGGTCGGAACCGTGGGTCGGTACCGTCGTCCACAGCGAAAGGGCATCGGGGCCGGCCACTGCGGTAAGTGTGCCATCGGTCCGACGAACCCAGGGGACGACCTGGCCGTACCCGAACCGGATGGTCAGGTTCATCTCCATGTCGACTTTGCCGCGCACTCCCTCCACCAGACGGACCACTTCAGGGTGCTCTTGGCGGATCGGCATGCAATCGATGATCCGCACGGTCCCCTCGTCGGTGACGAATTCGGACTCGAGCACCAGGGTGTCACCCCTGTAGTGGCGGTGGGTTGCCCGCTCAGCACCCTTCGGCGCGATCCGCCACGACCCGTGGTCATCGGTGCCGAGCAGCTTGGCGAAGCACGACCCGGAGTCGAAGCGGGGAAGGCAGAGCCAGTCGATGGAACCGTCGCGCCCGACGAGCGCCACCGTGTGCAGGTCGCCGATGATCCCGTAATCCTCGATTGGGAGCGCCATCTCCCCTGTCTAGCCCGACCGACCCCGGAACTGTTGGTCCGTCCAGTGCGCTGCGGTCCGCTCGGGGTACCCCGCCCGGGTCACGGCGGAGCGCAGCCTCCGGTCGGCACCGGCACGACGGTCCCTTCGGCCTGTGCCAACCGGGGCAGCACGTCGGGCGAGGTGAGGGCATACCCGATCGCGGGGTCCAGTGTGGATCGCGAGAACACCACGCCGATGACTTCGCCGTCGGACAGGACCAACGGGCCGCCCGAATTGCCAGGTCTCACCCGGGCATCGAGTTCGTAGACCTTGCGGACGGTCAGACCGTGCCCGTAGATGTCACGACCTTGGACCTCGAAGGCAGTCATCACCCCGGCCGCGTCCACAGTGAACGGCCCTCCCCCAGGGAAGCCGAGCACGGCGGCCTGCGTCCCTCGGTCGACCGGGGCGGGATCGAGGTGCAGGGTCGGCGCCGTCAGCCCAGGTACCCGCAGGATGGCCAGGTCGAATGACGGGTCGAACAGCACCACCGTGGTGGCTCTCACCGTCGTCCCGATCTGTATTCGCGGCTCGGCGATGCCGGCCACGACGTGGGCATTGGTCACCACCAATCCGGGGGCAGCCACGAAACCCGACCCCTCCTGGAGCACCCCGCAGCCATCGCCCTCGACCCTTACTGTGGATGGACCGGCTGCGAGCACGGCACTTCGCAGCTGACTATTGGAGGGTAGAGGGACAGGTCGGGCCGACGCCGGGGCCAGGGCGGCGAACACCGGGGGGAAGCCCTCGGCCGTCAGGAACCCCTGGGCCTGTGCGAAGACCGACGGCGGAGCGGGTAGCACGGCATTGAGCGAATTAATGATCCGCGCCTGAAGGATGGCCGTGTCAAGGGCGGCCGACGAGCTGTTAACCATGGTGCTGGCCAAAAGCCACACGGTCACCAGAGCGGCCAGAACAGCAACCACGACTCCGAGCAGGGCGTCGACAGACCGGGCCGGACCGCGCTCCACCCTTCTGGTGAGCACGCCACCGAGGATGCGACCGGCCATGCCGAAACTGAATGCCACCGCGAGCATCGTGGACATGGCTACAGCCGTCCGCGCCGTTGGGGAGTGGGCCCACCGCACCGCGTGGGAAGCGAGAAGGGCGCCGACATACAACCCGGCGAAGAAGCCGGCGATGGAACACACTTGGACGACCGCCCCGACCCGAGCCCCCTGCCAGCCGGCGGCCAGCGCCGCCAGGACGATGACCACATCGACCAGATTCATGGTGCGCTTCCGCCGGCAGTCCGATCCGGGGCCTGCACCATGGAGAGGGGGGCCACCACGCTGCCACGGTAGACGGCGCCGGCCACGACCCATCGTCACCGCCGGGGCACAGGACGGATCGTGCCACAATCTCAAACGGTCACGATGCCCGCTCGGGTGATCTGTAGGTGTGACCATCCGGCGGGAAAAGGAAGTGCAGTGCCAGGTAGACCAAGCCCCATTCGTGCGGTGGTCAGGTGCACGGCCCCTGTGATCGCCCTGGCGGTCCTCGCATTGTCGGGAGCCTGCAGCTCCCCATTTTCGGGCACGCTGACGACAGGCCCGACCACGGCCCCCTCGTCGGCGCTTGTTCCGTGGCACGGCAGCTTGGTCGCCTCCGCTCTGCCCGCACCGGTGCAGACACTCCGTGCCGTCACCTGCCCGACAGCCCGACGGTGCTGGGCGGTCGGTGCAACTCTGGCCTCTGCGTCGTCCCCCGCTGGTGCCGCACTCGTGGCCACCATCGATGGAGGGGCATCCTGGACCGTAGAGTCGGTGCCACCCACCGTCCGCTATCTTTCGGCCATCGCCTGTGCTTCCAGTCGATCATGCACAGCAGTCGGGCAGGTCGGGCTGACCGGCATCGGGCCAGGGGCCATCCTCACCACTGCCAACGGTGGGGCAACGTGGGTGCTCCAGACAGTGCCCGCCGGGACCACCGATATCACCGCCGTCGACTGCCGCTCAGCCGGGCGGTGCAGGGCCCTAGGCGTGGTCACCGGCCGGGTGACCACGCTGATCCCGTCGTCGCCTGGTAGCTGGGGAGCAGGTGGAGCCTTACCCCCGGTGGCTTCGGCGGCGACAGCCCTGTCCTGCATCGATGGAAGCTACTGCTGGGCAACGGCGACCCAGTCGATCGACGTGGACCACGTCGTAGGAGTCATCGCGGCGACGTCCGACGGAGGGACCACGTGGACGCTCCAGCACGTGCCTGCCGGTACGGGGGCGCTCCAAGGCATCGACTGCACTTCCGGCACAACTGGCGGAACCAGGAACTCGTGCACAGCGGTGGGGACCACGTCCACCGTCCTCGGTGGGGCGCGGGCCGGCCATAGCGTCGTGCTCACCTCGGGCAACGGTGGTGGCTCATGGATATCGGCCCCGGTGGAATCGACAGCCGCCGACCTGCTCGGCCTGTCATGCGCGGCCGGGCCCTGCGTTGCCGTCGGGACAACCGTGGCTTCGGCGTCCCAGGCCGGCGTGGCGATCCTCACCGGTGTCGGCGGCGGCTCGGGCTCAGCATGGCGCCGAGCTACCGTGGCCCACGTGGCACTGCCGCTGACCGCCGTTTCCTGCGTAACTCTGTCGGCCTGCGTCATGGTGGGCGAGTCAGTAGCCGCCCACCTGTCTGACGGCTGACAGGTACCGTTGCCCCAGGCCTGCCACCGGTGTTCACCGGGGCCACCCGGACGCCGGTAGCCTCCGGGTGATGGGAGCACCACTTGCAACCTCGCCCGCTGACCCGCTCCCTGACCCATCCGCCGCCGCCAACGCCGGGCCGACAGGTCGCCGCCGGGCGACGATGACCTCCGCGTTCGGCGTCGGTCGACGCGAAGGGCACGACGCCTCCGGCTTCTATGCCCGCTTCACTCCGCCCCTTCTATCCGACGACGACACCGTGGCCCGGCCGGCCGGCCTCGACACGGTCTGGGTCGGCGACGCCCGGAACATGGATGCCCACGGATCGGTCGCTGATGGATCAGTGGCCCTGGTCGTCACATCGCCGCCGTACTTCGCCGGCAAGGAGTATGAGCAGGCCATGGGCGTGGGCCACGTGCCGGCCGACTTCGCCGACTACCTGAACATGCTCCACGACGTCTTCGCCCAGTGCATGGCCAAACTCGAGCCTGGCGGCCGGATCGCCGTCAACGTTGCCAATCTGGGACGCAAGCCCTACCGGTCGCTGGCTGCCGACGTCATCGATGTGCTCGTGGGTCTCGGCTTCCTGCTGCGGGGTGAAATCGTCTGGCAGAAGAGTCACGCCGCCGGGGGGTCGTGCGCTTGGGGCACCTACCAGCGCCCTGGCAATCCTGTCTTGCGCGACGTATCCGAGCGGATCGTGGTGGCGTCCAAGGGACGGTTCGATCGGGCGGTGCCGGCCGACGAGCGGGCCCGGGCGGGCCTCCCCCACGAAAGCACCATCACCAAGGACGAGTTCGTCGATGCCACGACCGACGTGTGGGATCTTCCGGCCGAGTCAGCTACCCGGGTCGGCCACCCGGCACCCTTTCCGGTCGAGTTGCCCCGTCGACTGATCGAGCTCTACACCTACCGGGGCGACCTGGTACTCGATCCGTTCATGGGGTCGGGATCGACGGCCGTTGCCGCGGTGCGGACCGAGCGCCACTTCGTCGGCTTCGACACCGATTCCGAGTACGTCGCCATGACCGAACGGCGTGTCACAGACGAGCGGGCGTCCGGTTCTGCTGGCCGGCGTCGGGTCACGGTTCCCGCTTCGCGCAGCGTTGCCCGTTCGGCTGTCGGGACACCTGAAGACGTTGCGGTCGCCCAAGGGGCCAAGGCCCGGGACCTGGCGCTCCTGGCCCTGACCGGTGCCGGGTTTCATGACGTCGAAGAGAAACCCGGATGGACCGACCTAGGGGTGTCGGCCGATTACCGGGCCCGAGACGCCGAAGGTCGCACATGGCTCTTCTTGCTGACCGGCGCCTTTTCGGCCACCCGGCCTGGGCTCAAGCGGGCCGACGTCCTCTGGCGATCACTGGGTGTCGCTTCGGTGCTGCATGCCGCTCGGACGGCGGAACCCGAACGGGACGACATCGGGCCAATGGTGATCCTTACCACCGACATCCCTCCACCCCGCAGCCCCGGGGGTCGGGCCCTCCGAGCTGTGTGGGGTCCCGAACAGCCGGCCCACGACGTGTGCGAGTTACTCGACCCCGAAGCTACTGTCCGCCTCGCCGCTCTCGCATCCGGCACCACCACCGCTGCCGGGCAAGGCCGCGCCACCAACTTCGGGCCGACGACCGAACGCAAGGACATGTCACCACGCCAGCATCCACCCGGCCATACGGAGTGGGACGGCACGGCCTATCAGCAGCGCTTCGATGATCTCGCTGCTTCCGGCGTGCCCATGCACGGCGAGGCGGACTTCGTCGAGCGCTTCAACCCCTCGTCGGTGCTCGACGCCGGCTGCGGCACCGGCCGGGTGGCAGCTGAACTATCGGAACGCGGCGTCAACTTGGTCGGGATCGACCGAGACGCATCGATGATCGCCACGGCTCGCGACCTGGCCCCCCACGTCGACTTCCGGGTCGAGGACGTGTGCGGTGCGCAGCTCGGGCAGATGTTCGATCTGGTCTTGATGGCCGGCAACGTGCTGCTCTTCACTCCAGAGGGAACCCATGGAGCGCTGGTCTCCGGTTGTGCCCGACACCTGGCAACCGGTGGCCGGCTGGTAACCGGATTCCAGCTGGATCGGGGCTATGCCCTCGCGGAGTACGACGCCGCCTGCGCATCGGTTGGGCTCGTCCTCGAAGCCCGGTACGGCACATGGAGCGGCGACCTCCATCGCCCGGACGACGACTATGCCGTCTCCGTCCACAGGCAAATGGTCTGAAGCCTGGTGTGACGAACGGATTTTGCACTCCCGGAAGGCTGCCGTCTGCGAACATGGACCGGTCGGGCAACCAGAACGGAACACCATGCGCAATCCAATGTTCGTCTACGACGAGAAGCTCACCGACCTCATTTTCGACTACTGCCGCTGGCGGCTCTCCCTCGACCCGGTTCCGCTCGACTACGGCGCCGCCGTCGATGACTCACTGGCTGCCGTACTCGACGGTCTGATCACCCCGGAGGGCACCGACCCAGCGATGGTCATGGAACTGTTCGACAAGAAGTTGGCCACCGCTGCGGTGTCCGTCGATAGTCCGAAGTTCCTGGCCTTCATCCCGGCCGCCCCGACAAAGGCCGCCCTGCTCTTCGACATGGTGGTGGCGTGCTCCTCCCTTCAAGGAACTTCGTGGATCGAGGCCGCAGGTCCAGTGGCGGCCGAGAACCAGGCGCTGCGCGTGTTGGCTGACGTAGCTGGGTTGCCTGGGGAGGCCGGGGGCTGCTTCGTTTCTGGCGGTTCGGCCGGCAACTTGTCGGGACTCATGGTCGGACGGGACACCACCCGTCTGCGGATGGGCGACGCCACCCCGGACCACCCGGTAGTGGCCATCAGCGAGGAGGCCCATTCTTCGGTGGGCAAGGCTCTGCACGTCCTCGGGATCGACCCGCTGCTGGTGCCCGTCGACGATCACCGGCTCACCGGTCAGGCCCTGCGAGATGCGCTGGCCAATGATCCCCGAGGAGAAAGCGTCATCGCCGTGGTGGCCACCGGCGGCACGACCAACGCCGGCATCATCGACGACCTCGACGGCGTAGCCGATGTGGCAGAAGAGCGAAAGCTGTGGTTCCACGTTGATGGGGCCTATGGCTGCGCCGCCCTGTTCGCCCCATCTGTCCGCCACCGGTTTTCCGGCATCGAGCGGGTCGACTCATTCGTGGTCGACCCCCACAAGTGGCTCTTCGCCCCATTCGACTGCGCCGCGCTGCTTTACCGGGAACCCCGGCTGGCCAAGGCCGTCCACTCCCAGGATGCGTCCTACCTCGAGGTGCTGCATCGGGACACCCCCGAAGAGTGGAATCCGAGCGACTACGCCTACCACCTGACTCGGCGGGCCCGGGGCATGCCGCTGTGGTTCTCGTTGGCCGTCAACGGGACTGACGCCTATCGCGATGCAGTAGAGACGGTTCTGGCCACCACCCAGGCCGCAGCCGACCTCATCCAATCACTCCCACATCTCGAGCTGGTGCGCCGGCCGGAGTTGTCGGTGGTGCTCTTCCGCCGCATCGGATGGGGCAAGGCCGAGTACGAGGCCTGGTCCGATCACCTGCTCGAGCGTCAGACCGGATTCGTCATGCACACCACTTGGGAAGGAGAGCCCGTCGGGCGCCTGGCCCTGCTCCACCCTGACACCGGCATCGATCTGATCGCTGAAATTCTGGCATCAACGGGCTGAGTAGGGGAGTGCCGGACCGGTCGATCGGGACCCGACGATCAGGAGGCTGTCGACGCGGTCACCGGCAGTGCGCCCGCCCAGGTGAATCCGAGGGCAAGCGAGGCGAAACCCATGGCCGTGCGCAGGACGAACGCAGCGTCGACGGCCGGGTCGCCGAGCGCCATCTGCACGGCCAGGCCGTCAAGCAGGGCCAGCAAGGCGATAGCGAACTCTAGGGCGTCTGACGGTCCGTAGTCGCCCGCCGCTTGGCCGTCAGTGACCACACGCGTGATGGCGCTCCGCCAGCGGGCGTCGAACTCCTGGCGGACCCGGGCGACTGCGGGATGTCGCTGGGACCGTGCCCACAGGTCGATCCACAACGACCACGGGTCGGGGAATTCGTCGTCTGGCGACGGGATGCAGATCCAGGTGACGATCTCCTCGAGCTGGCCCACGGCGTCAGGGATGGCCTGCAGCCGCCGGACCCCATGCTCGAACCACCGGTCCTCGGCCAGCCCGATGGCTTCGGTCAGCAAGTTGTCCTTGGACTGGAAGTAGTAGATGACCAGGGCTGGACTACTACCGGCCCGTTCGGCGACATCGGCGATCCGGGTGTCGGCGAAGCCCCGAGCAGCGATCACGTGCAGGGCCGCACGGAGCATGTCCTCGCGCCGGTTGTCCGACGGGGCGGCCGCAACCGACCGAGATTCCACTGTGGCCTGATCGAGTGCCATCGACACCGCTCCTTGTCCGCTCTGGCCCGGCCGGTGTCCGGCTCGAGCATTCTGGCGCGCCCGCCCTGGGTACCCCCCAGGGGACCCATCGTTGACACGGTACCAGCGGGTGAGGACACCGGCCCAGGTCGCCTCTAGCCAGAGCGGCCGGCGTGCCACACTGTGACCCGATCGACCCCACCACCCGACGGGGCTGAACAAGACAGGAGTTCGACATGGCGAGCGAAGTGCGCGGCGTGGTGGCACTGGTCCAGGGCCAGCCGGTATCCCTCGTGACCATCGTGGTGCCCGATCCGGGACTGGGCGAAGCGGTGGTACGTATCCAGGCCTGCGGAGTGTGTCACACCGATCTCCATTACCGGGAGGGCGGGATCAACGACGAGTTCCCGTTCCTGCTCGG
>JAYVYR010000183.1:0-4168 GCA_043784065.1 Acidimicrobiaceae bacterium | reverse complement strand
CAGCTCCCAACAGGGTGTCGGGAACGAGGTCGGCCACGAACTCGCCGAGTTGCTCGGTGAGCGTGGCCACCTGCGAGGTGAGGCCGGGGGAGGCAGGCGTAGAGGAGAGGTCCAACGCCATGGAGTCATCGTCGTCGATGGGTGTGACGTTGAGCCGTATCCTGGTAGAGGTGAGTATCAATGCGGGAACAGATGGAAGCGAGCGCTCCACCGCCGACGGGGGCGTGCGTTCCAGTGCTGAAGTTGTGGGTGACGTAGTGGCGCCCAGGACTTTCCATATCCGGACGTTCGGGTGTCAAATGAATGAGCATGACTCCGAGCGGCTGGCCGGTGCCCTGGTGGCCGACGGGCTGGTGGCCACGGAGGACCTGGAATCGGCTGACGTCGTAGTGTTCAACACCTGCTGCATCCGAGAGAACGCCGACAACAAGTTCTACGGCCACCTGGGCAACCTGAAGACGCTGCGGGAGAGTCGACCCGACATGCAGATCGCCGTGGGCGGCTGCCTCGCTCAGATGGACAAGGAGAAGATTCAGGAGCGGGCCGGACACGTCGACGTCGTGTTCGGGACGCACAACCTCACGAGTGCTCCGGATCTGCTGCGCCGGGCGTCCGCCGAAGGGCCACTGATGGAGATTCTGGACGAGCCGATGGCCGTGGGGGACCCGACGGCCTCCGACCAGCAGACAGCCGCCCTGGCCGCAGTGCGGGACCTTCCCTATGCCGCCTGGGTGACCATCCAGATGGGGTGCGACAACAGCTGCGCCTACTGCATCGTCCCCGCCGTGCGCGGCCCCGAGGTGTCGAGGCCGGTCGACGACCTGGTCGCCGAAGTTGCCGAACTGGCTCGCCGGGGCGTCACCGAGGTCACCCTGCTGGGCCAGAACGTCAACTCCTACGGTCGCGACATCACCCGTCGGAGCCCGCTCTTCGGCGACCTGCTGCGGGCCGTTGGCGAGGTGGAGGGCATACGTCGGGTGCGGTTCACCAGCCCCCACCCGAAGGACCTGCGCCCTGAGGTGATTGCGGCCATGGCCGAGACAGTGGAGGTGTGCAACCACCTCCACCTGCCCCTTCAATCCGGCAGCGACCCGATGCTCGTTGCCATGCGCCGGGGCTACACGGCCGAGCGGTACCTCGATCGTCTGGCCGCCGCCCGCGCCGCTGTCGATGATCTGGCCGTCACAACCGACCTGATCGTCGGGTTCCCGGGCGAGACCGAGGACGACTTCGAGCGCACCCTCGAGGTGGCGGCCGAAGCCCAGTTCGACAGCGCCTATACGTTCGTATTCTCCCCCCGCCCGGGTACTCGAGCCGCGGACATGGTGGATCGCTTCATCGCCCAAGAGGTCACCGCCGAGCGGATGGAACGTCTGCGGGCCGTGGTCGAACGCTCGGCCCTGCGTAAGCACTCTGACCGCGTGGGGCGTGTCGAAGAGGTGGTCGTCGAAGGGCCGTCGAAGCGTGACTCGTCCATCAGTACCGGGCGTACCGGGCAGAACAAACTGGTCCACTTTGCTTCGCCGTCGGGTCGTGCGATCGCCAGCGGATCCTTCGCCCTGGTGGCGGTGACGGCGGCGGCCCGCCACCACCTGACCGGCGATCTCGTCGAGGTGATCGCCCGCCCCACGTACCGGGTGCGGATCCCCGTCTCCGCCCGCTGATCCGGTGGCCGTCGCCCTGATCGGGCCCACCGCGTCGGGCAAGTCCGCGATCGCGTGGCGCGTGGCGCGAGCGCGTCGAGGAGTGGTCGAACTGGTGTCGGTCGATTCGATGGCCGTCTACCGGGGCATGGACATCGGAACTGCGAAGCCGTCAGTGGATGAGCGGGCCGAGGTGCCCTACCACCTGGTGGACTTGGTGGATCCCGATCAGGACTATACGGTCACGCTGTTTCAGACGGCGGCCCGGGCAGCTCTGGAGGGAATCACCTTGCGCGGGGGCAAGGCACTCCTGGTGGGCGGGACGGGCCTGTACCTGCGAGCCGTGACCGACGACCTGTCGTTTCCGGGGCGGTTCCCATCGGTGGCGGCGGGGCTCGCTGGAGAACTCGACACTCTGGGCCCACGGGGAACGGAGGCGCGGCTCGCCGGAGGTGTCGCCATGCATGCGCGGCTCACTCAGCTCGACCCGGTGGCCGCTGCGCGGATCGAACCGGGCAACGAGCGGCGGCTGGTCCGGGCCCTCGAGGTGACGCTGGGGTCGGGACGGCTGTTCTCGTCGTTTGGGCCGGGCCTGGAGCAGTACCCGTCCAGCCGGATACACCTGATGGGAATCCACCGGGTGCCCGACGAACTCGACAGGCGCATTACCGAGCGATTCTCCCGGTTGATGGATTTTGGCTTTCTCGACGAGGTGCGTGGGCTCGCATCCCGACCCGGTGGTCTGTCGCGGACAGCCCGCCAGGCCCTCGGTTATCGCGAGCTGCTGTCCCACGTCGAGGACGGGGTGCCAATCCGTGCAGCGGTCGACGAAGCCGTGCGTCGAACTCGTGCGTTCGCCAAGCGCCAGCGTGCCTGGTTCCGTCGGGACCCCCGAATCGAGTGGCTCGACCCGGAGATGGACCCGGTTGCTCTCGTGGCCGAGCGGCTGGATCACGACTCCGAGAATTCGGATGGCTGGAACACGACGGGCCCGCACCGGTGAGAGACTGCACGGGAGCACCATGATCACTCCCACTGCCGAAGACACCCTCCTCCGGTTTACCAAGCATCACGGTGCCGGTAACGACTTCCTGGTCCAGCTGGACTTGGGGGGCAGGGGCCTACTCCTTCCCGAGTTGGTCCGAGCCTTGTGCGACCGACGCTTCGGGATCGGTGCCGACGGGGTGATCCGTGTGCTCGACGGGGCCGGGTCCGCCGATCTCACCATGGTGCTGCAGAACGCCGACGGCAGTGAAGCCGAGATGAGCGGCAACGGCATGCGGTGTCTCGCCCAGGCAGCTGTGCAAAACGCCCTCGTCTCGCGTCCGACCTTTACCGTGGCCACGGCTGGGGGGATCAAGTCCGTGGCCTTCGCCCAGGCCGCAGACCCCGACACCGCCTGGGCGACCGTGGGTATGGGCCGGGCGGAACTCGGCGGCAACCAACCTCAGAAGTTCGCCGACCGCAAGGTGCGGGCTGTCGATATGGGCAATCCGCATCTCGTCATGTTCGGCCCGGATCTGGACGATGTGGACGTGGCCGGCATCGGGACTCACCTCCAGACCGTCTATCCCAGCGGCATCAACGTCGAATTCATCGCCTTGGCCGATGGGCCTGACGCCGTAGCCCTACGGGTATTCGAACGGGGGGTGGGCGAGACGTTGGCCTGCGGTACCGGGAGCGCGGCCGCAGCCGCTGCAGCCCACAGCTGGGGTTTGGTGGGAACGCGCGTGGCCGTCCACAACCCCGGAGGAATTCTCGAAGTGACCCTGGGCGACGAGGAGATACTGCTGGCCGGGCCGGTCCACCGAGTGGGGTCGGTGGTGATCAGCCCCAGCGCAGTGCTGGCGGCTGCCAGACCGCAGATGAGCTCCACCCTGTGAAATTCCGTGGTGAGTGGCTCTCCTTATGCGGTGACACATGAGCCCCACGCCGTCGGCCTTCACCGACACCCTGATCTCGCGGGAGATCCGGGAGCGCATCATCCTGGTGGGAGTGACGTTCCCTCGAGGCACCACTGCCGCCACCGAGGCTGGGCTCGACGAGTTGGCCCGACTGGTCGATACAGCCGGTGCCGACGTTGCCGGGCGCATCATCCAGCGCCGGACCGCTCCGGACTCGGCCACCTACCTGGGCCGGGGCAAGGCGGAAGAACTGCTGGAGCTGTGCCTGGCGGTGGATGCCGACACCGTGGTGTTCGACGACGATCTCTCGCCCGCCCAGCAGCGCAATCTGGAGAAGATCCTCGGTCGCACGGCTATCGACCGGACGGCGGTGATCCTCGACATCTTCGCCCAGAACGCACGCACTCCCGAGGGCCGTGCTCAGGTGGAGCTGGCCCTGCTCCGCTACCGCCTGCCACGCCTGCGGGGACGCGGCCATGCGCTAAGCCAGCAGGCGGGCGGCATCGGAACCCGTGGTCCCGGTGAGACCCAGCTCGAGGTGGACAGGCGCCGTCTGGTGCAGCGGATGACGCGACTCGAGGCCGACCTCCGCCAACTCGACCGCACCCGCCAGGTGCAGCG
>JAYVYR010000182.1:0-5536 GCA_043784065.1 Acidimicrobiaceae bacterium | reverse complement strand
GAGTCCCCCCTGCGACGGTGTCACCGCTGGAACAGTAGGTCAACGTTTGTTTCACTGTCAATCATCGACAATCCCCGGCAACAGTCGTCACTTGACGATCAGCGGGACACCCCTGGCACCACCACGCCGGCCAGCAGTTCAAAGCGGACGAGGCGCGCCACCTGCTCCGGATCCTCGAGGTCCCATCGTCCCGGTGCCGACATGTAGGACAGGACCATGCGGGCCAGGAAGTCAGCTGCGTCCCCCAAGTCGACGCCGGCGGCCAAACCCCGGTCGACCAAGTACGGGGCCAGCACATCGGCGATTCCCTCGCGAATGCGATTACTCTCCACTGTCAACGTCGGCAGCAGCTTGTCGGGTTCGGTCTGCATGACACGCTGAAGTACCTCATGGTCGAGGATTGAGCGATAGGCGAACATGATGCCCCGCTCCATCATCTCTTCGAGGCTGGCCGCGCCCTGAATGCGGTCGTAGAGCTTGGCGAAGAAATCGAAGACGGCCCACGACACCGTGGCGTCGATCATCTCGTCGCGGCCGCCGGGGAAGGCGCGGTACACGGTGGCCCGGGACAACCCTGCCTCACGGGCCACATCCTCGACAGTGGTCTTGGCCATGCCCCGGCGAGCCACACAGGCGTAGGCGGCCTCGACGATCCGCTGGCGTAGGTTCTCGACCACCGGGGACTCAGATCCCCAGCAGGGGCTCGATGCCGAGGGTGAGTCCTGGGCGAGACGCCACCGACCTGACAGCCAGGAGGACCCCGTCCATGAACGAGGCACGATCGTAGGAGTCGTGGCGGATCGTCAGACCCTGGCCATCGGAGCCGAGGAGGACTTCCTGATGAGCAACTAGTCCGGGGAGCCGTACCGAGTGCATCCGGATGCCTCCGGGACCCGCCCCGCCGCGGGCACCCGCCACCACGACGGTCGAGGTGGCGTCAGGCGGGAACCCATCCTTGCCCGCAGCCGACCGTGCTGCGACCATCCCCTCGGCAGTGCGCAGCGACGTACCCGACGGTGCGTCCCTCTTGGCCTCGTGATGGAGTTCGATGATTTCGGCTCCGTCGAACCACGGGGCGGCCAACGCCGCGAACCGCATCATCAGTACGGCGCCGATGGCGAAGTTGGCGGCCACCACGCAATTGGATCCGGCACCCGTTCCCGGGGCGAACAGCTCGGCCAGCTCGTCGAGGTCGGCCTCGGTAAACCCGGTGGTTCCGACCACGGCGTGGATCCCCTCCCCCGCGCATAGTTCAAGGACGGCCCTGGAGGTATCGAGATGGGTGAAGTCCACCGCCACGTCGACTCCCGAATCTGCCAGCAACCCAAGGTCATCGGTCACCGTGATCCCTCCTGATGGGCCGCTTGACGGGCCTCCCGACTGACCGACCAACTCAGCCACAGCCGTCCCGGAGTACCCGGGGTCGACGGCCGCAACCAACTCCAATCCCGGTTGATGCAGCACGGTGCGGCATACCTCTCGCCCCATCCGTCCACCAGCACCGACCACCCCGACTCGCATGCCGGTCACCCTAGCCAAGGCGCCCGTCGCCCCCGTGCTCCCCCACCCCCGGACCGACCGGAACTCACGGCCCTCCGCTCAACCTGTAGGTCCACCATCGTTGGTTGCCCGCCGGAACAAACAGCAAAAAGGCACAGACAGCTGAGTGTGGATGGCTGGTTAGCTCGTCGGCGTAGATGGGCTGGAGCGAGAAGGTGAGCTCTACCTCCTTCCACTGCACCCGGGGGGCCGTGTACGGCGCCATGAGGCTTGCCGGCGTGCCCGGTACGGTGCTCGAGTCTTGGTTGTAGCGACGGCCGCAATAGTCGATCCGGACAGGGGACTTCCAGAACGCGGTGGTGCCGAACTCCCAACGACTGAGCGCCATCGCGACTGGCACGTAGACGATGCCCAGACCTACCAGTGTGACCAGTACGGTCGCCACGGCGCGAGGCCGTCGCTGGCGGGGAGTCCTCGCAACCGGCCTGCCCCCTTCGGTCCACACCGAATCGTCGATTGCCCCCATTTTTGCGGTGCGCATCATCGGCCCAGGCTACGGCAGCACCGTCACCGGGGCCGTGACGAACTCATCGCTTACCCCAGACCGAGCGCCAACGCGTCGAAGTCCGATTCGTCGAATGTCCCCACCACCGACAGCGTGCGCGGCGCGGTCACGAGAACCCGGGCTGCTTCGTGCACATCTTCGAGCGTCAGGGCATCCACCCGGACCAGCACCTCGTCGACACTGAGTACCTCGCCGTGCAGGAGGATGCCGGCTCCGATCCGGCTCATACGGGCCCCCGAGTCTTCGCAGGCCAGGAGGGTTTCGGCCCGGAGGTTGCCCTTCGCGATGGTCAGCTCCCGCTCGGTCACCCCCTCGGCACCGAGCCGACTGAGCTCGTCAGTGACGATGTCCAGCACCTCGGCCACATGTTCGGGGCCAGTGCCCAGCCCGACGCTGAGGAATCCGGCGTCGAGATAGGCGACCCGCTCGGACCACACCGAATAGGCCAGACCCCGGCGTTCCCGAATCTCCTGGAACAAGCGACTGGAGAGTCCTCCCCCCAGCACATGGTTGAGCACGGCAAGGGCGTAACGGCTCGGGTGGCTGCGTTCGACGGACCGGGCCGCCAGCACCACGTGGGCTTGTTCGGTGGATCGGCGGGTCACGGCCAGGGGCGTGACCTGGCCGTCAGGAGCCACCCGACCGGGCGTCTCCCCTCCCCTGCCGACGCCGGAGCGCTGGTCGAGTCCGGCCACCACGGCCTCGTGATCGAGGTGACCGGCCACGGCTACGACCATGTTGCCGGGCAGATAGTGCTCGTCGAAGAAGTCTCGGATCCGCTCCGCGGTCATATCCGATACCGACGCCACGGTGCCCAGCACCTCACGACCCAGCGGGTGGCCCGGAAACAGAGTGGCCGAACTCAGCTCCGCCGCCTCATCGGCCGGCTCGTCGGCATGCATGAGGATTTCGTCGAGGATGACTTGGCGCTCGGCGTCGAGGTCCGAGGCCCGCAGCGCGGGTCGCCACATGATGTCCGACAGTATGTCGAGGCCGAGGTCGATGTCCTCGGCCAGCAGTCGGATGTAGAAGGAGGTGTACTCCTTGGTGGTGAAGGCGTTGAAGTCGCCTCCCACCTCATCCACGGCCTCTGCGATGGACGCGGCGGAACGCTCTTCGGTCCCCTTGAACAACAGATGCTCGAGGAAGTGACTTGAGCCGGCCAGATCGGGCGACTCGTCGCGCGAGCCGGTACCGACCCAGAACCCGATGCACACCGAGCGAGCCTCGGTCATGGCCTCGGTGACGACGGTGAGGCCGGACGACGTCCGGGCGGTGAGGATCGTCACGAGGTCACACCTCCTGCATGACGTCAGACGTCAGGCCAGCAGCGCGCCCGCGTCGTGGGCCGGCCACCTGGGCAGACCCACGACGGGCGCTCGTGCTCAACGGCGGCGGCGACCGCCCCGGCCGCCTCCGCCGCCACTCGGACGGTCCGTCGACTCGGCGGCAGCGGGACCGAGGTCCCCAAACTCCTGGACGAGCTCTTCCTGGAAGGAGTCCTCGAAGGAGGCGGCACCGGCAGGTGCACTGGGGGCCTGGCGACGTGAGCCACGGTCATCGTCGGCACCCGGGTCGGCGTGATCACCTCGCGGCGAGCCCTCCGAGCGGGGCGAGCTTTCACCACGGGGGGCACGACCGCCGCCGCCGCCGCCGCCGCCGCTACCGCCACCGGTGGAGGCAAGGGCCTCGCCGGCCAGCGAAAGCGATACCTTGCCCTGCGGATCGATGTCGTCCACCCTAACTTCGACCGGCTGGCCGAGCTCAAAGACATCCTCGACGCGCTCGATCCGCTTGCCCTGGCCCATCTTGGAGATGTGCAACAGGCCGTCACGACCGGGGAGGATGTTCACGAAGGCACCGAACTTGGTGATGTTCACGACCTTGCCCGGGTACGTGGCACCGACTTCGGCCAGCGGCGGGTCGAGGATCGTTGAGATGCGACGACGAGCTTCCTCCACTGCGTTGCCGTCCTTGGCACCAATAGTGACCGTCCCGACCATGCCGTCGTCATCGACGGCAATGTCGGCGCCGGTTTCCTGCTGCAGGGCGTTGATGACCTTGCCCTTGGGCCCGATGACCTCGCCGATCTTATCCATCGGGATCTCGAAGGAGATGATCTTCGGCGCGGACGCAGCCACCTCGCTGCGGGGCTCGGCAATGGCTTCGGCCATGACGTCGAGTATGGCCAAGCGGGCGTCCTTGGCCTGCATGAGGGCCTTGGTCAGGACGTCGAGGGGCAGCCCGTCGATCTTGGTGTCGAGCTGCAGCGCCGTCACGACATCGCGGGTGCCGGCCACCTTGAAGTCCATATCGCCGAAGGCATCTTCCGCTCCGAGGATGTCGGTCAGGGTGACGTAGGTGCCGCCCTCGTAGACGAGGCCCATGGCGATACCAGCAACCGGAGCCTTGAGAGGCACGCCGGCAGCCATCAGCGACAGGCTCGAGCCGCAGACCGATGCCATCGACGTCGAGCCGTTGGACGACAGGACATCGGATACCAGGCGGAAGGTGTAGGGGAAGTCCTCTTCGTACGGGACAACCGGCAGGAGGGCCCGCTCAGCCAGAAGGCCGTGACCGATCTCGCGGCGCTTCGGGCCCCGCATGAAGCCGGTCTCGCCGGTGGAGAAGGGCGGGAAATTGTAATGGTGCATGTACCGCTTGAACTCGACGGGTGTGATCGTGTCGAGCATCTGGTTCATGCGGGGCATGCCCAGCGTCGTCACGTTCAGCACCTGGGTCTCGCCCCGCTGGAACAGGGCCGAACCGTGGGCCGTCGGGAAGAGGTCGACTTCGGCGGACAGCGGGCGGATTTCAGCAGTGGTGCGACCGTCGATGCGGAGGCCCTCCTCGACAATCCGCTTGCGCACCAACTTCTTGGTCAAGCCGCGCACGGCGGCCTTGATCTCGCCCCCGCGGCCATCGAACTCCTCGGACAGCTGGGAGACGATCGACTCGGTCACCTCGGCCAGGCCGGCGTTGCGCTCAGCCTTGGGGGTCAAGATGTTGGCGGCGGCCAGGCCGACGCTTCCCACTGCCTCCACCCGGGCGAACACGTCTTCGCCGTAGTCGGCGAGCGTCTTGTACTCGATGGCCTCGATCGGGCCGCGATCGGCAATGTAGCCGGCAACGAGCTCACGCTGGAGCACGATCGACTCGCGGATCCACGTCTTGGCCGCTTCGAGCCCGGACGCCAGGACCTCTTCGGTGACCTGGGGTGCTCCATCCTCGTAGTACTGGAACGAGCGCTCGGAGCCGCCTGCCTCGACCATCATGATGGCAATTTCGGCGTCGGCTGTCTCGTCTAACGCACGGCCGGCCACCACGAGTTCGAACGTCGACTCCTCGCCCTCTTGGAAGGTCGGGTGCTGACTCCACTGACCGTCGGTGGAGTAAGCCACCCGGACGGCACCGATCGGACCCTCGAAGGGAATACCGGAAAGCATCAAGGCGGCGGAAGCCGAGTTGATG
>JAYVYR010000181.1:0-7659 GCA_043784065.1 Acidimicrobiaceae bacterium | reverse complement strand
GGCCGGCGCCCCCGGCTACGCGGACCCGACGACCGGCTACCTGGTCATGACATCGACCTACCTGGCCGGGCGAGGCGTCTGCTGCCACCAGGGTTGTCGCCACTGCCCGTACCTGGCGTGAAGCGGCGGCCGGATAGCCGGGCCCGACCGCCATCCCTGCCAGCCATGCCAGATAGCGCGGCCCGCAACTAGGGTCAGCGCCGACCCACCGTCGAGGAGGCCCCCATGAAGACAAGACTTACGGAACTGCTGGGTATCGACCACCCGGTCATGCTGGCCGGCATGGGTGGGGTCTCGTACTCGGCCTTGGTGGCAGCGGTATCCGGAATCGGCGGCTTCGGGTGCCTCGGGGCATCCACCATGAACATCGACCGCATGACCGACGAAATGGCGGCCGTCCGGGTGGTCACGGACCGGCCCTTTGGCGTCGACCTGCTGACGGCCATGCCCGGCGGGATGGTCGCACAGGTGGAACGCATCATCGAGGGCGGTGCCTCGGTCTTCGTGGCCGGACTGGGTATCCCGGCAGAGGTGGTCGACCTGTGTCACGACCATGGGCTGCTGGTCGTCAACATGTGCGGGAAGGTCGACCACGCCCGACGGGCGCTCGATGCCGGGTGCGACTTGGTGGTGGCTCAGGGGACCGAAGCCGGCGGTCACACCGGCCAGGTGGCCACGATGCCCCTCGTCCCTCAGATCGTCGACGCGGTGGGAGGCATCATCCCGGTGGTGGCAGCCGGAGGCATCGTCGATGGACGTGGCTTAGCCGCCGCCCTCGCTCTTGGGGCCGACGGAGTGTGGATGGGCACCCGCTTCATCGCCACTCATGAGGCCCGCGGCGTAGTCGGCTACAAGGACGCCCTCCTCCGGGCGGCGGAGGATGCCACCACCATCAGTCGGGCCTTTTCGGGCAAGACCATGCGGGTGCTGCGCAACGACTACACGCAGTTCTTCGACGACAACCCGGGCCAACTCCAGCCGTTTCCGGGCCAACTGGGCCGTTCCATGCAGGACGGGGCCTGGCACCTCGGCGGCGGCATCGACACCCCCGGCGTCGACCCCGCTCGCGAGGGCTACCCCGCCGGCCAGGGGGTGGGAGCAATCACCGCCCTCGAGCCGGCCGCCGGTCTAGTACTCCGGATCGTGGCCGAGGCCGAGGCGGTCCTGGCCGACCTGACCCGCCTGGCCGGCCGCTGACCCGACCGATCAACCGGCCGATCGTTCACTACTGATCGAGGACCGACCGGTCACCGGCCCGGAGCCCGGCAATGATGTCCCGGTAGGTGCCAGCCGAATCGTGGCCCATGGCGTCGGTTTCTAGCCACCGGCCGGCCGGGCCACCCCGGTTACGGTCCAACCCGTACAGGCCGAAACGCGGCTCATAGGAGCCCCACTCGTAGTTGTCGACCAGTGACCAGTGCCAGTACCCCGTCACCGGCACGCCGGCATCGACGGCGTCGACCACGGCTGCCACATTGGCCCGCAGGTACCGAGGCCGGTCCCAACCATCCAGACGCTCAAACGAGCGTCCTCGACGGAGTCGGTTGCACATCCCGTTCTCCACCACCCACAGCGGAAGTCCGGGAGCCAAGGCGTGCTGAACACCCAGCCACCGGGTCAGCCCCGCCGGGTCCGGCGGATCGTCCCACAGCTCGCGGGTCGGTAGTGCGTTGCGGCCCCCGGCGGTCCGGTGCCCGGGCAGCCGGAAGTGCCGGGATGCCTGCGGGTCGTAGTAGTCCACCCCCTGCACATCGATCGTGCGCTCGTGGGGGCTGGCCTCGAGCGCATCCAGAGCCCGACGGGGGGCAGACGATCTCCCGCCGGTGCCGCCGTAGGGAGAGAGCCGGGCGCCAGCCCGACGAAGCAGTGCTTCGCCGATGCCGGGGGTAGGCAACAGGGCATAGTGGCCGCGTCGCCGCTCGGCGATCCAGGCGTCGAGATCCCGACGCCCGACTCCGTGGCTGCGAGCCAGGAGCAGATCGAGCCACAGCCGGTCGTACTCGTAGACCGAAAGACAGAAGTTGTTTGTGGTCACTATGGCGTCGGGCCGCTCGGCGTGGATGATGTCGTAGCCAGCCACATGGGCGGCGAGCAGATTGTCGAGAGCCACAGCGGCATCGCCGAAGGCGGCTATCCGACCGGGCGGGAAGTCACCGGTCAGGTAGGTCTGGACGGCGAAGATGTTCAGCTCGTTGAGGGTGACCCAGTGGCGCACGAACGGAGCCAGGGCCGGGACGACCGTCCGGTTCCACCCGGCGAACCGCGCCGGGGCGTCAGGCCGGAGCCACAGATCTTCACCCAGCCCATCTGGGTGGGTGAAGTGGTGAAGGGTGACCAGAGGGGCCATCCCTCGCTCGACACACCCCTGTACGATCGACACGTAGCGGTCGAGAGCGGCCTGGTCCACCTGGTCGCCGTCAGGCACTACCCGGGCCCACTCGACCCCGAGGCGAAAGCTGTCACACCCGAGGGCTGCTGCCCGGTCGAGGGCCTTTTCCGGACGGGACCAGAATCCCACGGCGTCTCCCGAGGGCTCGACCCGGCCGGTCTGCTCCCAGGCCAGCCAATTGTTGGCCGGCTCGCCCGGCCCGTTGAACCCGCCCTCGACCTGGAATCCTGCCGTGGCCACCCCGAACAGGAATCCTTCGGGCAGTGGACCGCGGCCAGCCGTAGGCGCTTGCGCTCCTGATGCTGCTGGCTTCCTGGTTGGCGACACGGTGACGCCCTCTCCTCGACGGTGGCGCCCGACCGGCGAGGCCGCCACAGGGTGGCGATGGTAGCTTGCCGCTCCGCGGGGTCTGCGTTCCGACAGACCCCGACAATGCAGACCCCGACGATCCAGACCACCAGGACACGCCACCATGCCGCCAACCGCCCCCGACTCCGAGCGCATCCCCGTCGTCATCGCCTCGGGCCAGGCCCTCGAACGCGACGCTCTGGTCAACCCGGTCGATCTGATGGTGCGGGCCTGCGAGTCGGCGCTGGCCGATGTGCCTGGCCTGCGGGACCGTGTCGACCGCCTGAGTGTCGTCGACATCATGACCAAGGTGGGACCGGCACCGGCCACGGAGCTGGCCACCCGGCTGGGATTCGGAGACGACGTCACCCGCGAGATCACCACGGTCGGGGGTAATACCCCCCAGTGGCTGGTCAGCCGGGCCGCATCCGACATCGCCGCCGGCACCCTGTCGGTCACCCTGATCGCCGGAGCCGAAGCCATTCGCTCGTCACGGGCCCGCCGGGCCCAGGGCATGGACCGTGACGAGGGTGCGGTCGACCTGGCCCCAGACCCTGTCGTCGGCGACGACAGACCCGGGTTCGGCCCAGCCGAGGTGGCCATCGCCCTGTTGGCCCCCATCCACGTCTACCCGCTGTTCGAGAACGTGCTGGCCGCTCGGGCCGGCCGTCCTGCGGACGCCCAACGCACGGTCATCGGCGAGCTCCTGGCCCCATTCACCCGGGTGGCCGCTGCGCACCCCTATGCCTGGTTCGGCCACGAGCGGACGGCTGTCGACATCGCCACCCCCACGCCAGATAACCGCATCGTGTGCGAGCCCTACACCAAGCGGATGGCGGCCTTCCTCGGCTCCGACCAGGCTGCTGCGCTGATCGTGTGCTCGCTGGCCGCCGCCCGTCGGGCCGGTGTGGCCGACCGGGCGGTCTTCGTGTGGTCGGGGGCGGAGGCCGTCGACCTGCGGTTCGTCGCGTCACGCACCGACCCAGGTCAGTCCCCAGCTATCCGTGCGGCAGGTGACGCACTGTTCGCGTCCGCCTCCACGGCGGCCGGTCGGGCGGTGCACATCGATGACATCGCCTACATGGACATCTACTCCTGCTTCCCATCGGCCGTGCAGTTGGCCTGCGACGGGCTCGGCCTGACCGGCGACGATCCGCGGGGGCTGACCGTCACCGGTGGCCTCCCCTACTTCGGCGGACCGGGCAACAACTACACGACCCACGGCATCGCCACCCTCACCGACCTCCTGCGGGACGGCGACGATTCCGGCACCCGACTCGGGCTCGCCACCGGACTCGGCTGGTTCGCCACCAAACACGCCCTGGGCATCTACAGCTCGACTCCGCCTCCGGCCGGGTTCCAACGTGCGGATACCACGGAAGCCCAGCAGGCCATAGACGCCACGGCGGCCGAGATGGCGGACGGTCTCGACGCACCGGCATCGGCCACAGTGGTGGCGGCCACGGTATGGCGCGACAACGACGGCACCGCCGCCGGGGCGCCTGTCGTGGCCCGGCTGGCCGACGGACGCCAGATGGCGCTGTCGCCAGCGGACGACGAAGTGGTAGCTGCCATGGGCGACACCGACATGCCCGGCCTCATCGGCGGCTCTGTCGTCGTTCAGGCCGGCGCGCCGCGCTACCGTCTGACGGAACGCTGAACCACTTCCGCCGAACTGCCCCAGGGAGACCACCAATGTCCGAACTGCTACGCGAACGCCAGGGTCACATCGAGATCCTGACCATCAATCGGCCTGAGGCCCGCAACGCCATCAACCTGGCCACGGCCACGGCTCTGTCTAACGCCTTCGACGAGATCGAGGCCGACGACGATGTCTGGGTCGTGGTGCTCACGGCCGCAGGCGACAAGGCGTTCTCGGCCGGAATGGACCTGAAGGCGTTCGCCACCGGTGAATTCCCCATTACCGACAAGGGCTTCGGCGGTATCACCAAGCGCGACTTCCCGAAGGTCCTGATCGCGGCCTGCAACGGTTCGGCCCTGGCCGGCGGATGCGAGATCATGCTGAGCTGCGACCTGGTCGTGGCCGCCGACCATGCCAAGTTCGGGATCCCTGAGGTTGCACGCGGCCTGGTGGCCGGGGCCGGCGGCCTGATCCGCCTCCCGAAGCGCCTCCCTCAGGCCATCGCCCTCGAGCTCGCCCTGACCGGCGAGCCCATCAGCGCCGAACGTGCCCTGCAGATCGGTCTGGTCAACCGGGTGGTCCCGGGCGACCAGCTCATGACCGAGGCTCTGGCCCTGGCCGAGCGGATCGCCAAGAACGCCCCGTTGGCCGTCCGCCTCTCCAAGCAGGTGATGAAGCAAGCTGCCGAACTGACCGAGGCTGAGGCCTGGGGCGTCAACGACGCCGTGTTCGGGGAGATCGGCCGATCGGCCGACGCCATGGAGGGGGCCATCGCGTTTGCCGAAAAACGCGAGCCCAACTGGACCGGCAAGTAGGCCTCCGAGCCGATGCACTCCACCTTCCTGGCCTCGTCAGGCCCAGCCCTGGCCCCGGGGCTGGACGGATTCCGGTTGATCATTCACGTCCTGGCCGCAACGATCTGGGTGGGTGGACAATTTACCGTGGCCGGGCTACTGCCCACCATCCGCACCATGGGTGACGACGCCCCGAAGAAGGTGGCCAGGGCCTTGGGACGCCTGCTGTGGCCGGCCTACGCCGTGCTTCTCGTCACCGGCTTCTGGAACATCAGCGCAGTCGACGCCAAGCACGCATCGACCGCCTGGAACGCTGTACTTGGCATCAAGATCGCCGTCGTCCTTATCGCCGGGGTAGCCGTGTACCTCCATCAGCGGTCCACCTCGAAGGTAGGCCTAGCCGTGTGGGGAGCTGTCGGCGCCCTGGCTTCTGTGGGCGCCCTGTGTCTGGGCGTCTTCCTGGCCGGCTGACCGGTACCCGCCGTGCCCCGTCGTCCGGCGGGTCGGTCGGCACGGGACCCAGAGCAGGTCTAACCTGGACACAGCACTCGACAAGGGAGCAACCGTCATGTCGTTCATCTCAGCCAACATCGCAGGTCCTGACGGACTGATCGTCGTCCTCGTGATCGCCATCGTCCTCTTCGGCTCTACCCAGATTCCCAAGATCGCCCGCTCCCTCGGCTCTGCCCAGAAGGAGTTCAAGAAAGGCCTCGATGAGGGTGCGATTGAAGAGACACCGGAAGCCCCGGCCCCGCTTCCTGGGCATGCCCCCCAGGCTGCAGTGCCGGCGCCGGCGCCGATGCCTGCTCCTCCGCACCCGAGTGGCACCCCTGACAACGCGTCCTGACCCCACGCCTTCGTGCCGGCGGACGATGCACCTGATCCCGGACCGCTGACGTCGGACGACTCGACGGAAACCTGGCGACTCCCCCTGTGGCTGCTACAGGTTCTCGAACTCGCTGTCGCCTATCTCCTCATCTCCCAGTCGGTCCACGTGGCCAGGGGGGGCGTGCTGGCCACGTCCGGGGTGCTCCTCGGACTGCTCACCTTGTGCCTCAAGGCCCCGCTCGGCGCACTGCGCATCTGCAGCCCGAGGGTGCACCTCGTACTCATCCGGGTACTGGCTGCGTCCATGGTCGTTACCGTCGTCGTCCCGACGTCCCGATCTGACCCCGAAGGGATCGTCATCATGCTGTTCGCCGCTATCGCTCTCGTCATGCTGTCGACCCGCACGGCGGTGACGGGAGGTTGGGGACGGCGCCCCACGAGGCGACGAGGTGGGGTCATCGACGCCACCGCCACCGTCGCCCGGACTGGAACATCGCAAGCGCCGTCCGCATCCGACGACGACGCATACTCGGCCATGCGCCGGGCGGGCCGCTCCACAGGCGCAGCTGCGGCGGCAGGAAAGCGGGCCGTCGATCAGCATCGGCCGGTGGTCGAGGTTCAGGTCAAGCGAGGCCTGCGGCGTGCTGGGCGCCTGGCCGGTCGTCTGACAGGATCGAAGCGCCCGCCTCAGGGCCCAGCCTGAGTGGTCAGCACCTGACCGCGTACCTGCACCCATCTCGACGAATGGAGATCCATGCCCGAGTCGCACGACGTCCTGGATACCGCAGAGCGCCTGTGGAACGGGGCCGGCCTATCCGGGGTACATCCGATGGCCCCAGGCGGCGGTATGGCCGAGGTTGCGGACGGTGTCGCCTTCGTGCCCTCATTCGCCAACGTGGCGGCCATCACCACCGACGACGGCCTGATCCTGGTGGACGTCGGCAGCCAATTCCTATCCGGCAAGGTCCACCGCACCTTGCGCACGTGGACCAATCTGCCCCTCCACACTGCCGTGTACTCCCACGGTCACATCGACCATGTCTTCGGCGTGCCCCGATGGGAGATCGAGGCTGCCGAGCGTGGGGCCCCCGCTCCGGTCGTCGTGGCCCATGAGGCAGTGGCCACCCGGTTCGACCGGTACATCCGTACGGCCGGCTACAACACCGTGGTCAATCGCCGGCAGTTCGGCATCGACGACCTCGTCTGGCCCACCGAGTACCGCTATCCGGACCGGACCTTCCGGGACCGTCTCGACCTGGCTGTCGGCGGGGTGCGCGCCGAATTGCACCACGCCCGTGGAGAAACCGACGATCATGCCTGGACGTGGTTTCCCGATCACAAGGTCCTGTGTGCGGGCGACCTGTTCATCTGGGCGTCGCCCAATGCCGGCAACCCGCAGAAGGTCCAGCGCTACCCGCTCGAATGGGCCGACGCTCTGCGCCGGATGCTGGCCTTATACGACACCCCGGGCGGCGGGCCGGACGTCCTACTGCCCGGCCACGGCTATCCGATCCTGGGCGAGGACCGGATCCGCCAAGCCCTGTCGGAGACGGCTGAGCTGTTGGAGTCTCTGGTGACCCAGACCCTCGAGCTGATGAATGCGGGGGCTCGGCTCGACGAGGCCATCCACTCGGTCACCCCGCCCGCCCACCTGATGA
>JAYVYR010000180.1:0-3842 GCA_043784065.1 Acidimicrobiaceae bacterium | reverse complement strand
TGAACAGCTGAGTTGGTATCGCTAGTCGACCTCTCCGGCGGCGTACGAAGAAGTTTTGTCCACCAGGACCACACGGGTTGGACTCGTTGCCGGTGCGTCGACCGCGTTCTGGTTCGTGTTGAGCGGACGGCTCCCTATCGGAGCCCTGGTCGCCGGGGAGTTCTTCCGGGAGCGATCGGGAGTCGCTTCTGGTCGCCGCCGCTAGTGAAGGGCCGACCTCCTTCAGCGCCCCGAAGCCAGTCAAGGTACGGAGCCGAAAGGCCGATACTTCGATTGTGAGATTTGATCTCGTGCACCCCACGCCCCGACAATTGCGCGACGGTGTGACCTGCGGGCTGATCGCCGAGTCGATCATGGTTCCCATCCTGCTGACGGTCACCTTTCTCGACCATCAGCAGGTCCGATGGGGCTATCTGCTGGCTGCCGTGGTGTGCATCGTCGTCTCGATCGGCTTCCAGCTCGCCTTTGCCGCCATCACCCGAGGATCAGCGAGCGTCAAGTCGCAGGCGAACTCGTGGTTCATCATCGCCTGCCTGGCTCTGGCCGGTTTGGCCTGTATCGAACTCTCGACGACCGCCCCAGCTGCTCTCTACACACCGGCGATGTTGGTGGGCGTCATCTTCGTCGCCATCGTCGGCGATCGCAGGATGCAGCTTGTCATCGACATCTTCGCCTTGGCGCTCATCGCCGTGATCGGGTGGGTGCAGGGCCTACGGGGAGCCGAATTCGGTGTTTCGATGTTCATCTACGCCTCGACGATCGCCGTCATGACATTCATCTGCGCACGCACCGTCGGTTCGCTCACGGGGCAGATCAACTTCACCCTGGCCCTCGACTCGCTCAACGAGTGTTTCGACGACGTCGGATTCGATGCTGCGCGGCCCACAGCGGACACCTTCGCCGAGATCTTCTCCCACGGTCTCCCCTACGTCGCCTGCATCCTGCCTGCCGAGCGGGTCGCCGTCTTTCACCGCACCGGCTCAGTGGAGCGGTTCACGCTGATGGCCGCGTGGCCGCAACTGGAGACCGATTGCAGCGATCTCAGCGGCTTGCCCGCAGTGGCCAAGGCTCTGGCTCACAATACCGTCGAGCTCGAGCCCCGGGTCTGCGTCCTGCCTGTCGGCTACGCAGCCGACGGCGAGCTGGTCATGGTCATCGAGCGGAGTGTGCCGAGCGGCCGGACCGATGCCCATACGGCCGAGATCGCCGGGTTGCTGGCCGGCGCATTCCTGCGGGTGACCAGCCGAGCGAACTTCGTGAACGGCCTGCACACAGAAAGCCGGACCGACCCACTCACCGGCCTGGCGAACCGACGCAGCCTCATGGAGCGGATCGAGATGGAGATGGCCCATGCCCTGCGGGCCGATGCTCCGCTCACCCTGGCCATGATCGACCTCGACCACTTCAAGACATTCAACGACCGATACGGCCACGTGGCCGGTGACACGGTCCTGCGATCGGTGGCGGCCATGATGGTGTCCAATACCCGCGATCAGGACCTCGTGTCGCGCTATGGCGGCGAGGAGTTCTGCCTGGTCCTGCCCGACACCGACATCATCGGAGGACACCATCTCCTCGATCACCTCCGGGCCGGGGGCCGCGACTCCACCGCAGAACTGGCGGTGACACTGTCGGCCGGGCTGACCAGCTGGGACGGCCTCGAGGAACCGATCTCGTTCATCGAACGGGCCGATCGCGCGCTGTACCAGGCCAAGAACTCTGGTCGGGACCGGGTGGTCTCGATCGCCGCCTACACCGAATCCTGACGACGGGAGCGGCCACGGTGAGTTCCGCCGGGCGCCGTCAGTCTGGGGCTGCCATCACCAGGTAGACGTTGTCGTCGACGGCGAAGGAGTTCACGAGGGAGTACCCCTCAATGGCCAGGGCGTCGAGCTCGGATTCGAGTTCGACCCGTCGCTCGGCCACCACCAACCGGCCTCCGTGGACCCGCAGGACCTTGTGCCTTGTCATCCTTCCACCCCTTGCGTCTGCAGCGCTCCCCCACCCAGCGTGCGACCGGCTCCATCCACCAACAACCCGCCTTCGCGCACGCCGTCACCCAATCCTTCGGGATCGGGCCGTACCCGGATGAACCACTCCTGGCCCCATACCGTGGCGAACATGTCGTCCGGCATGGACAGGAAGAAGCTGTCATCACCAATTTGGCTGGCGTGGGCCCGCATTGCGTCACGCTTAGTCATCACCCACGGCGACACGTTCAGCTCGGTGGTGATCCGAGCCGCCGGCTCGCCCATTGTTTCGGCCCCCTCGAGGTTGTCGTCAGGCCCGAACTCCGATTCGGCCGCCTGGCGGCGTAGCTCGATCATGAAGTCCCTGTCCATGGTGGTCATATAGACCACCGGGGTCCCGGCCAGGTCGGCCGCACCCATGCCCACGGTGTGCACCTGGACGTGGTCCGGGTGCCCATAGCCTCCGTGCTCGTCGTACACGACCAATACATCCGATGCCTCCTCCTCGAGGATCGCGGCCAGGCGACCGATCGCCTCGTCGACGTCGGCCGTGGCGAAGCAGCCGGGTCGCACAGCGCTGAGTTCGCCCTCCATGCCCGAATCCTCGTAGCCCAGGAACAGCTGCCGAGCGACACCGAGCACCCGGGCGGCTTCGGCCAGTTCGACGGCCCGCCGCTCGCCCAGGGTCTCGCCCGGGTCGAGGAAATCATCGGTCGCCTCGCCCAGTTCGCCCCGAGTGGCTGTCACCAACACCACCCTGTGGCCCTGCTCGGCCAGGGAGGCAATTGTTCCTCCGGTGGCGATCGCCTCATCATCGGGATGGGCGTGGAAGAAGGTAACGGTCGCCATGTCCGCACCCTACCGGGACCCCGGGGCGCAGACGGCCAGTCGCGCGCGTGGCCGGTCAGCCGAGCGGAAGCTGGGGCGCCTCGACCAGTGGCAGCTCCCCTTTGGCGGCTTTGGTCCAGTTCGTCGGCCGCTTGCCTTTGACCGCATAGATTCGTTCGAGCCCAAACGAGCGGATGGTGCGGTCACCCGGCCTGCCCCCCACGACCTCGACCGACTCGGTGCCATTGTTCGTATTGACTACGTGGGCCCGGAATTCCCACGTCGCATCGCGCATCGCCAGTCCTATGACGACGACCCGGTCACCAGCCCGCAGACCGTTCCACGTTTCCGAGCGCTCGAGGTGGTCCGAGGCCCGGAGTGCCGCTTTCTTCGCGCCTGGCGACCCACCCCGGCTCAGGACCGCTCCTCGCGCATCGTCCGGACGCGATGCCAAATGAGCAGGGCCACGGCCACGATGGCCAGGATGGCCACCGCGTACGAGGCATAGCTGAACTTCTTCTGCACGCTGTCGTAGGTACTGCCGAGCGAATAGCCGAGCAGCGACAGCGCAGTACACCAGACCGCACATCCGATGACGGTGAACACCATGAACTTGGCGAACGCCATTTCAGCCAGGCCGGCGGCGAACGAGACAAACGAGCGCAGCAGTGGGATGAAACGACCGAACAGGACCAGTGGATCGCCATGGCGGTTGAACCACGCCTCGGCGCGGTCGAGGTCCTTGTGGGTCAGGAGCAGGTACTTGCCCCACTTGTCGACGGCGACTCGGCCGCCCTTGAGCCCGATGAGGTAGCCGACCATCGATCCCAGCACCTCGCCGAGCAGCGCCAGAAAGATGACCAGGACCAACGACAGGTGGAAGAACTCGGTTCCGGGCTGTCCGTTGCTCAGAAGCTTGTGGACCTCGCCGCTGGCCAGTGCACCGCCGCCGATGATGGCGACTTCGGAGCCGGCCGGAATGCCCATCGAGGAGATGAAGCTCAAGATGAACACAGCGAAGTAGCTGTAGTGGAGGAGGAAATT
>JAYVYR010000179.1:0-3509 GCA_043784065.1 Acidimicrobiaceae bacterium | reverse complement strand
CAGGCCGTCGTCTCGCTGTCCGAGGGCGCCTCACTGCATCAGCACGTTGTGCGGGAGGTCCGCCACCTCGACCTGCCGACCGGACCCGGCGGTGAACTGCGGGAGTGGACGCTGTACGCCGTCACCCTCGAGGCATTGGCGATCCAATTTTTCGAGCCGGACCCCGACTTCGTCGCCCCGTGAGATGAGACGGCCGGACGGTCGACCGTGCGGCCAGTTCGCTCAGTGCGGTGGAGGCACCTTCGACGTCCAGGCCAGACCGATGCACATCTCGTCCGATGAGCCGTCGCCCCACGTCACGAAGTGGGGCTGGACCTTGCGCAACGTGGGCAGTTCCTGGCCCAGCATCGGGTCGTAGGTGCAGGTGATGCGGATCGTGTCGCCGGAGTGAACGGGTATAGGCGAGGTCGGGGTGTACGCCTTCTGGTTGTGGAAGTTGTAGTGCGCCACATCGAGCACGGTCACGGCCTGCGGGGTCCCGGGATTCAGCACCATGGAGAAGCTCGTGCCGAGGAGATGCATGTGGGCCTGCGTCCGCACGATGTAGCCGCTCGATCCGACCGTCGAGGTGCATGATGTCGAGTTGCCCACCGGCGGTGCAGCCGGGTCGTTGCCGCACAGTTCCTCGATGCCGTTCACGTAGTCCACGGCGTTGGGGCCGAAGCGTTTCCCTTGGTTGATCAGGGCCGCGGCCCGGTCGCACAGTGGCCCGGTCACACCGGCCGGGCACGGCACATCGGGTGGCGCCAACATCAGGTCGAGGTGGAGAGGCAGGACGGCTGCGGTTGCAGGCACGGTGTGCAGTACGAGGCGGTCGATGACCGGCTTGTGGCCGACCAGCAGGTTGTAGTGAACCTGCTCGATGACCAGGCTGCCAGCCAGGAGCGGGATCCCGGTGCCCCTGGGCAAGGTGTCGGCGCCATGCCCCGGGGCCCACACGCTCAGAAACGGGGACTGCAAGAACTGCGCAAGTGTGGTGCCCGGTAGCGCGGCCTCGCCGAAGCAGGTCCAGGTCGTACCGATGCTGTGGTGCTTGCGGGCGAGATCGGCAATCGAGGGCGGCACCAGGAAGAGTGCGGCATGGTGGTCCTCGTTGCTACCCGGGTAGAACTGGCTGGACGTAATGAACGAGTTCCGCGTGATGTGCGGATCCATCAGCGCGCAGTGGTAGTCGTCCGTCGTACCGGCCTGGGCCCTCGGCTGGTAGGCCTTGGCTGGCTTCAGCACGATGGTTGCGACGTGTTGCGTGGACGTCGCGGTGGATGCAGGCCCGACTGACCCCTCGAAGGTGAGGAGTGAGGCGGCGGCGACAGCCATCGCGGCGAGCAGCGAAGCCCCCCGTGGAATGCGCACGGCAGCAGTCTAGTGATTGGCGAGGCGACCGCACGATCGACGCCAGATCGTGCCGCTGCACGGGTGATCGGGCGCCGAATTGTGCCCTCGAAGGGGTGACCTCCTCCGCTGGTGATGCGTCGCTACGTTGGGCGGATGGCCGGTCGGCTCCGCTCCGTGATCCTTGTCGCCGTCGCGTTGATCGGATTGCTGGCTGCTGTCCCGCAGTTGGCCATCACGTCGGGATCAGGTAGCCGAGTGGAGCACGGGGCCCAGTTACTGCACCGGCACAGCCTCGGGACCTGTGCCCCCGGCACAGAGCGGTGCGACCCGATCGGGCCGGCGTCGGTGGCCACACCGGCCTGGGCCGGAGCGAGCTCCGTGGAGGCCGGGGTGACGCTCATGATGGCCGCCCATTGGCCCCGACGGCGCATCACCACCCCACCGCTCGCCCGGGGCATCCCTTCCGGGATCGACCGCCCTCCTCAACTCCTCGCCGGTTCCCACTGAGTTCATCGTCGTGCACCTCGCGGTGCACTCCGTCAAGGATCGACGGCCAGAGTTTGTCGATCCGATCCCTACCTGACCGATTGCAGACACTGTCATGTGCGCATGTGTCGCACGCCCCCGGACAGGCACATGCCGTCCTGCATCCATCCGTCGCAGCACCGTCGAACGGCAGTCTGCCGACACCAATGAGGAGTTCACATGACCCGACATCACTTCCCAACACGCCGCACATCAGATGCTGCTGGTCCCGAGAAGTCGACGAACCAGCCCGAGGCGCTCCGGTCCCGGGCATCACGACGCCGGACGTTCGGCGTCGTGATGGCGATCGGCACGGTGACTGTCGCCGTGACTGTCGCCGTGATCGTTGCCGTGACCATCGGGAAGGGGTCGAGCCCATCGACCGGCGTCCAGGGGGCGCAGACCGTTCTGCCTGTGGTGCCCGGGCCGATCGGCCCCGAGAGCGTGCCTATCGAACAGGGGCCGGTGCTCGCCTCGGGATCGTCGTCGGCGACCGGGCAGACGGTCGATGGTGTCGAGTGCAACTCGTCGGAGCAGGTGGCCTACCACGTGCATGCACATCTGAGTGTCTATCTGGATGGCGTTCTCCGACCGTTGCCAGCCGGTATCGGTGTTGTTCCACCGGTGGTGGAGCAGACGCCAGGTGGAGCATTCGACCATGCCTCGCGTTGCTACTACTGGCTCCACGTCCATGCTCCGGACGGAATTATCCACATTGAGTCGCCAGCCGGGCATTCGTACGTGCTCGGTCAGTTCTTCGACCTCTGGGGCCAACCTCTCCGAGTCGACCAGGTAGGTCCGGCAACTGGGCTGTTGACGATGTGGGTCGACGGGGTGCGCTACCGGGGGGACCCGCGAACGATCCCGCTCGGGTCCCACACCGATATCCAGATTGACGTGGGCCGACCCGTCATCGGACCCCATGCCGTGCGCTGGTCGGCAGCCTCGCTCTGACATCGGTCGGTCGGACCCCGGGAAACTGAAACCGGGGTCCGATTGTGGCCGATCGAGGGGTGATCACGTGATGCGTCGGCATCCGGACGACAACGGAGACGCCGACCTACGTTTCCGGTTTGGAGGGCGGTGGGGTAGAGGCCTCGCAGGCGATTGCCGGTTACAGCCGAGCCTTGGGCCGGCTCATCGAGCAACTCGAGGCCCAGCTGAACTGGAACGGGAACGTGGTCGACGAGTCGGCACGAGAAGTAGTGCTTTCCGACGCTCTGGAGTCGAACGAGTCGGCTCGGCTCAGCCTGAGTATGACCCGTGAGCTTGCCGAGTTCGATCGGGCCAGGTTCGAGATGCAGGTCAGTGTGGCCCGCGCCTTGCGTTCGCAAGGCCTGTCCAACCCCGAAATCGCCGAGGTGTTCGGCGTGTCCCGGCAATTGGTGCATCGGTCCTTGACCGGTGGGGAGTCTCAGACATTGAAGCAGTGGAGGGCTGAGGAGCCCTGGCCCGAGTGCCTTGCGGTCAACATCTGTTGACTTGCCGGTACGATGATCGTCGTCGTCGGGTCTGTTGAGCTAGGTCCCGCCACCCGGTTCCGGACCCGGCGGCACTTCCGACCCTTCTGGTCGAGAGCATCTGACCTGCGGCCTGGACCCGGGTGCCGGACGTTGCCGTCGTTCGCTCCCTCAGTCTTGGCCGATGCG
>JAYVYR010000178.1:0-6931 GCA_043784065.1 Acidimicrobiaceae bacterium | reverse complement strand
TGCCAATGTCCAGAAGGGAATCGCTCACGTCACCCTCGACCCGGAGTTTGCCTCGAACTCGAGTGCGGATCAGCTGACCGCGGTAGCCCAGATCGTCTGCACGCTCACCGCCCAACCCGGCATCGGGCAGCTCCAGTTCGAGTTGGGCGGCGCTGCAGCGGCGGTTCCGCGTGGCGATGGCTCAAGCACCACTGATCCGGTTTCCCGAGATAACTATCCAGATCTAATGCCAGCAAAAACCCTTGACGCTGATCGGGTGGAGCGGAACCGTGTTCTCGAGTTCTCTCCTGAATGGCACCCGCCACTGGGCACCAAGAGGCTCGTGAATGTCCGCGGTGACGCGCAACAGGGGACTTTCAGGATCCTCCCGCCGCCGACGCTGTGACCAGCCAAGGTGACGCACTCCATAAGTGCAGGGTGACATGCAGCCCAATCGGGTGAGGTTGGGGGTGACGTCATGCAGGAGGTGAGGGTGACGTTGAGGGTGACGTCTCTTCGGATTATTGACCGCGACCACGGCGTTCCGCCCCGCACCAACCAAGACCGGAGAACGACAATGCGCAATAGTTCCTCTACGACGACTTACCGTCGGCTGCTCAGCATCGAGGAGACTGCAGTGCTATTGGGTGAGACCCGCTCCACGCTGTACCGGGCACTGAAGGCGGGGACATTTCCCCTGCCAGTCTTCCGGATCGGAAGCCGCATCCGGATCCCACGCCGATCCGTCGAACGACTGATCGACTGGCTTGAGCCTCAGCACCGTGGTCCGGCACCGCACTCGGCCTGACGCTGACATCGAGGAAGTTGGTCAGCCAACGGCGGCCGCCTGACCCAGCCCCTTGCCGGTCGTCGCCGACAACAGCCGCCCCATGTGATCGGCTGCCCGGCGGTCCTCCTCGGGGACGCGATCGGTGTAGTGCCGAGCCATCTGCACAGTCGGCTATCCGAGTCGGACTTGCTTCTGAGCTTCGGAAATCACCGAGTCGATCTGGGTGGCGTGGAAGTGCCGGGGCGAGTGCAGGTGGATATCGGAGGCTGCGCCTGCTTTCGCACGGATTCTTGTGAAGGAGTGGCTGATGTAGTCCGGATGAGGCGGCACTGCGCCGCCGGGCTCGAACGAGAACACGAAGGACTCAGGAGTGATGCCCAGACCACAAGGGCCGGCTAGCGCCTCCTGTTCTCGCCTCAGTCCAGAGATCTCTGCCAGCGTGGCCTTGTCCAGAGCTACCTTCCGGCTGCTCGAGCGCGTCTTGGGCTGGCGGGCCACGGCTCCCGTCGGCGTGCTGATCACACCCTCGTCGATCCTGACGGTCCCGGCGGTCAGGTCGAGGTCGTTCCACCGGACGGCTCAGGCCTCGCCCCTCCGCATCCCGGTGGCGGCCACCAGCCGGATGAGCACGGCCACCCGTACTTCGGCGGTTCGGGCTGCCTCCAGGAGCGCCAGAACCTCCGCCGGTTCCGGCGACCGACGCGGCTTGGGCCTCTCGGCCGGCCCCCACGAAGGCAGCTCGGTATCGACTACCGGATTTGGCAGGGTGTTGCCACTCCACTTCCGGGCCAGTCGGCACGATCGATTGAGGGGGGGCGGGCCAGCCGGACGGTCGTGTACCCGGCGCCACCCTCCTTCAGGTCACGGAAGTAGCGCTCGACGTCGTAGGGGAAGAGCGTGGCGATCCGCCGCGTTCCGATGGAGTCGCGCACGTTGCGCCGCGAGACGCCTTCGTATCCACGGACGGTGTTGGGACTGAGGTCCTGCCAGCCGTTCTGCTTCCATCCCACGATGGCATCGTTGATGGTGGTGGCCGGTCCCCAACTGCGCTCGTCCCTCTCGGGACTACGTGCCGGTCGGTCGTCTTATTGCGTCGGCAAACGGGCAAGTTCACGCTCTGCGGCGCGTTTGGTGCCCTCGAACGTCGTGTACTTGTGACGCACCCACCCGGTGCCGTCACGACCGACAGAGACGCGCAGTTCCCACACGCCCGGATTGCGCTGTCGAATGCTGCCGGCCGTCGTGCCTCCCGATTTGTTGGTTTAGCGCTCGGGTTTCAGCCAAACACCGATATCTCGTCGAGCTACGACCCCCTGAACTGGGCTTATTGGAGCCGGTGGAGGGAATTGAACCCACGACCTGACGATTACAAATCGTCTGCTCTGCCAACTGAGCTACACCGGCGTGTCCCGACCAGCGGGAACCCACCCCAGTGTACGGTCCCCGTCCCCGACCACGGGAGTGCTTGCTTATCCACGCGAGCATTGGCAGGCTGGCGGGAGTGGATGATCCTTCGGCAACTGACCCCCATTCCCCGGAACGTTCGGGGCCAAGAGTCCCGATCGACCGGGCAGCCATCCTGCTCGGCCTGTTCGTCCTGGCCGTGGTTCTCCTCCTCGGGCAGATCCACACGTCCGTCCCCGCCGGCTCCAGTTTGGCTCCGGCATCGACGACCACGACCACAGCGCCAGGCACGTCCGCCACCACGGCCCCGGTGGTGACCACCACGAGCACGACGTCGGCAGCGGCCAAGGCCAAGAGCAAAGTGCCAGTCCTGGTGGCCAACGCCTCGGGCAAGCCTGGATCGGCCGCCACCATCACCAACGAGCTCCAGGTGGCCGGGTGGAATGTCCAGACCCCGATCAATGCCACCGCCAACGTCGCCACTTCCAGCGTGTACTACGTAGCCGGCCAGAAGGTTGCTGCGACCGGGGTGGCCGCCACCCTCCATCTGCCGCTGTCGGTGGTACTGCCCTACACCACTGCAGCCCCGGTCAGCACGATCGGCACCGCAGACGTGCTGGTGGTGGTGGCCCCCGACCTGGCCGGCTCATCAACAACTTCGGGGAACTGAGCGACGCCAGCTGCCACCGACCTGACTCGGTGGCAGCTGGCGTGGCATCGATTCTCGGCCCTTTGGTGGTTGACCCTGCGGCGACCGCCCTGATCACCGACTTCGATGGAACGCTGTCTCCGATTGTGGAGGATCCGGCCTCCGCCCGACCCCTTGACGGCGTGCCCGACCTGTTGGACCGCCTGTCTAGGCACTTCGGCGTGGTGGCAGTGGTGTCTGGCCGACCGGCCCGTTTCCTGATCGAGCACCTGTTGCCTGGCGGGGTCGGCATCAGCCGGGTACGCCTGCTCGGGCTGTACGGGATGGAGGAGGTCGGACCCGATGGCTCAGCCCGGCTGACCGCTGCAGCCGAGCCGTGGCTGCCGGTGGTGGTCGATGTCGCCGCCCGGCTGCAGGCCGGTGCCCCGACCGGTGTGCTGGTGGAAGCGAAGGGGGCGACCGTGACCGTCCATTGGCGGCGGGCTCCCGCGACCGAAACGTGGGTTGCCGGACGGGTGGCCGAGGAGGCTCTGCGAAGCGGGCTGGTGCCTCATCTGGGACGGGCCTCGATCGAGCTCCGACCTCCGCTTGACATCGACAAGGGCACGGTCGTCCGCCAACTCACCTCCGGGTGTAGGGCCGCCTGCTTTCTGGGAGATGACCTCGGGGATCTGCCGGCGTTCGCCGCACTGGCCCGGCGAGCGAACGAGGACGGGTTGGACGTGGTCACTGTGGCCGTCAGGGACGTCGAAACCGCCCCGGAAATGCTGGCGGCGGCCGACCTCGTGGTCGACGGCCCCCAGGGCGCCCGGGCGGTCCTGTCGTGGCTCGAATGCTCGGGGCCGATAGTGCCGGAGGGGTCGGAGGCGACGACGTAGTTGACGTGGGTGCCGGGCGTCTAGCCGATGACGGTCGCCGGGCGGGCAGCGGCCAGTTGGTCGTCTAGCCAGTCCGACGGGCAGCGGGCGAGAACGGCGGAGCGAACGGCACCTGCCCGTGTCGCCCGCTCGTCAGGGCCGAGTGCCAGTGCCCGGGCCAGGACGGTGGCCGTTCCGGTCACGTCGAATGGGTTGACTTCGAGGGCGCCGACGCCGAGTCGGTCGAAGGCGCCGGCCTCGCGGGACAAGGCCAGCACCCCGTCGCGAGTATTGATGACCGGGCCCTCCATCGCCACCAGATTGAGGCCGTCGCGGACCGGGTTCACGAGCAGCACGTCGTAACGGGTCAGGGCGGCCAACGACCGCGGATAGTCGTCCTCCACCTCGAGTACCACCGGGGTCCACCCCGCTGTGCCCCATCGCTCGTTGATCCGCGCCACTGTCGTTTCCACTTCGTCCTGGTAGGCGAGGTATTCGGGCAGTCCCTGGCGGGTGGGATAGGCGAGGGCCACGAAGACCACCCGTTCACGGTGGGCTGGCTCCTGTGCAAGCAGCTCCTCGAAGGCCCAGAACCCGCGGAGCAGATTCTTCGACAATTCCATCCGGTCCACCCGGACGATGACCTGGCGGTCGCTGCCTCCGACCGACTCCTCGATACGGGCCAGCGCTGCGGTTACCGTGGGCTCGGCGGCCGAGGCCCGGAGCCGCTCTGCGTCGATCGACAGCGGGGACACAAAGGTCGTGCTGCCGGGCCCGTCGATTCCGGCCGAAGCCAATCCGGCACGGAACGCCGACGCCCACCGTTCGGAGTGGAACCCGCAGTGTTCGAATCGGGCCATGGCGGCAAGGAGTTCGTCGCCCACCGAGGTCGCCAGCATGCGGAGCACCGACGGGTCGGCAAAGGGGGTGTGGGTGAAGTGCACCGCAGCCAGGTCGGGCCGCAGTTCCGACAGGACGGGAGCCACCAGAGCCAGGTGATAGTCCTGGACCAGGACCCGACCGCCAACGGGCGCCACCTCGGCGACCCGCTCGGCCATCTGCCGATTGACGTCGCGATAGGCGTCCCACGCCTCCATCCAACGTCGGTCGGTGCGGGGCCGGCGGGCCGAGTCGAACAGGTGGTGGTGGCAGAACCACAACGTGGCATTGGAGACGACGTTGTAGGCCAGGTTGTAGCTGACGGGCTCCGGCTCCACTAGTTCGATCCGCAGACCGTCAGCCGCCATGAGGCCCAAGCCGGCAGCCATGCGGTCGGCCTCGCTCATCGAGGAGGCAACCCACGTGGCCCCGGTGCCTTCGACCAGGGGGAGGAGCGAGCCGGCCAGGCCGCCACCCGATGCTGTCGCCACCGGTCGTCCGGCGTCGAGCCGGTAGGTCAACGGCCCCCGGTTGGAGACGAGTACGACGTCGGCCAATGACCCGTCGCCGGCAGTGCTCGTCGGGTCCCCCGAAGCGGGACGGGGGTCGGGTCCCATGACCGGACGCTACCTCCTTCGCCCCAGGTAGCCCGGCCAATCGGCGGTTGCCACCTGGGCGATTGCTGATACCGGTGGGTGGTCCTGGTGGGTGTCCTGGGGAGCGGCTGGCAGGGTGCGCGAGGTTCCGGCCGAAGAAAATGGCTTGACAAGGTAGTGAGTGAGCACTCACAATGCCCGCATGATGGTTTCGAGCAGGATGACAGCCCCCGAGCGCCGCACAGCCGTGCTGGCGGCAGCAATCACCGAGTTCGCCCGTTCCGGCTATTCCGGCACGTCGACGGACGCCATCGCCTCGCGGGCCGGGATCTCCCAGCCCTACCTCTTTCGACTCTTCGGTACGAAGAAGGATTTGTTCATCGCCACCTATGAGCTCGTCTCCGATCGGATCATTGCCGCCATGACGCGGGCCGGCACCGGGCTCGCCGGCGACGAGGCCCGTGACGCCATGGGTGCGGCCTACGCCGAGTTGCTCCAGGACCCCGAGCTGCTCCAGGTCCAGCTCCACGGCTTTGCTGCCGCCCCTTCCGACCCCGAGATCGCCGCCACCTGTCGCAAGACGTTCGAGGTGCTGTGGCACCTGATCCACGAGCGGACCGGCATCACTGATGACGAGATCCGCGGGTTCTTCTCGATGGGGATGATGATGAATGTCATGTCCGCCATCGACCTGCTGTCCGTGTCCGACCATTGGGCACAGAGCTTCTGCCCCACCCCCGAAAAGATCACCGCCATCCAGGCGGCGAGCCAGGCCATCAAGGACCTGCGCATCGCCGAGCTGGACAAGACCCAGGAGGTCTCCGCATGAACCAGCCAGCCGTCCCCCTTTTTTTGACCCACAGAGTTAGTGACCACTCACAACTGAGCGAATGGCCATCCATTCCTTTTCGGCGCCGCAGCTGGGTGCCGATCGTCCGCCGGGGCGGTGGCGGAAGGGGTAACGACCGTCCGGAGGCTCCCACTTCTGGACCGGGGGAGCGTGGGACGTCACGGTCACGCGCCGTGTGGGCCGTCGTGATCACGGGATTGGCCCTGTTCATGGCTTCCCTCGACAACCTGGTGGTCTCGACCGCCCTCCCGGTGATCCGGGTCCACCTCCACGCTGGCCTGACCGGCCTCGAGTGGACGGTGAACGCCTACACACTCACCTTCGCCGTCCTACTCCTGCCGGCCGCCTCCCTTGGCGAACGCTTCGGCCGGCGACGGATCTTTGCCACCGGGATCGCCCTGTTCACGGCGTCGTCGGCCGTGGCCGCGCTTGCGCCGAGCATCAGCATGCTCATCGCCGCCCGGGCTGTTCAGGGGGCCGGCGGCGCCATGATCATGCCGCTGTCGCTCACGCTGCTGAGTGCGGCCGTCCGGCCCGAACGTCGCAATGCCGCCCTCGGCATCTGGGGTGCTATCGGCGGGGTCGCCGTGGCCCTCGGCCCGTTGGTCGGTGGCGCGGTCACCAGTGGTTGGGCCTGGCAGTACATCTTCTGGCTCAACGTTCCGGTCGGCCTGGCCCTTCTGCCCTCAGCCCGCTGGCGACTGGCCGAGTCGCGCGGCTCGGCGGCACCGCTCGACCTGGCCGGCGTGGGCCTGGTCAGTGTCGGGCTCTTCGGCGTCGTGCTCGGACTGGTCCGGGGCAACTCCCACGGCTGGACCTCGATGTCGGTACTCGCCTCCTTCATCATCGGAACGTTCGCTTTGGCTGCATTCGTGACCTGGGAGCTCCGGATCGATCACCCGATGCTCGACATCCGCCTCTTCAAGC
>JAYVYR010000177.1:0-5907 GCA_043784065.1 Acidimicrobiaceae bacterium | reverse complement strand
AGATCGCCGACGCCATCATTGACACGTACTCGAAGGAGGGCCCGGCCGGCATCGCCAAGATTCCGGGCGAGGTCGAGCGCCTCAAGTGGGCCGGCATCTACCCGCAGAAGCAGGGCGGCGACGCCTTTATGATGCGAGTCAAGGTTCCGGGCGGCTTTCTCACCGGCCCTCAGGCCCGGGAGATCGGCGTAGCTGCCGATGCCTTCGGCGAGGGACCCGACGGCACCGAGTCACGCATGTTCGGGTCCCGGTACGCCGACCTGACCACACGTCAGACCGTGCAGATCCACTGGCTGCGGATCGAGGACATCCCCCGGATCTGGCGCCGCTTTGCGGCTGTCGGCCTCACCACGGTCCAGGCCTGTGGCGACTCGGCCCGCAACGTGCTGTGCTGCCCGGTGTCCGGCGTGGATGCGCACGAGGCCTTCGATGCCCTGCCCATCGCCCGAGCCGTGTCCGACTTCTTCACCGGTAACCGCGAGTATGCCAACCTCCCCCGAAAATTCAAGATGTCGGTGTCGGGCTGCGTGGAGGACTGCGCCCAGGCCGAGATCAACGACATCGGCCTCTGGCCGGCCCGGGCCGACGACGGCTCCTTGGGGTTCAACCTCCTCGTCGGCGGCGGCCTGTCCGATGGCGAGCGGATGGCCTCCGATATCGACGTTTTCGTGGCCCAGGACCAGGCGATCGAAGTCACCCGGGCCATCGCCCAGCTCTTCGGAGAATTGGGCAACCGCGAAAATCGCGGTCTGGCCCGTATGCGCTACCTCGTCCAGGAACTCGGTCCCGAAGGCTTCCGCCAGGAGCTGGCCAAGCGGGCCACGTTCGAACTGGTGCCAGCAGGCGAGACGCTCACCAGGCGCTATCGGGGCGACCATGTCGGCGTCCATCCCCAGAAGGTGGACGGCTACTTCTACGTCGGCTGCTCTGTTCCCGTCGGTCGCATGCAGGGCATGGAGCTGGTCGAGGCCGCCCGCCTCGCGGAAACCTATGGCGACGGCACCCTGCGGGTGGGCACTGATCAGAACATCACGTTCACCGGTGTCCATGGCGACCAGGTCGATGCGCTGTTGTCCGAAGATCTACTGGCCAAATACTCGCCCTTCCCCGGACCGTTCAGTCGTGGTGTCGTCGCCTGCACCGGTAGCGAATTCTGCCGCTACGCGATTGTCGAAACGAAGGAGCGGGCCGTCAAATGGGCGCGCTTCCTCGACGAGCAGCTGGCCGGCGAGCCGGTTGGCGCAGCGCCCGTCCCCGGTGCCCACTCACCCAGGGGAGAGGATGCAGGCATCATCCGCATGCACTTTTCTGGCTGCCCGGCCAGCTGTGCTCAGCCCCAGATAGCCGACATCGGTTTCCGCGGCGACGTGGCCAAGGTCGGCAACCATCTGGCCGAGGCCGTCGACATCGGCATGGGCGGTTCGCTCGGCGCCGACGCCGGCTTCATCGACTGGATCGAGAATGCCCGGCCGGTAAACGACGTGCCCGACGCCCTGCTGCGGGTGGTGCGCCGCTACCAGTCCGAGAAGCGCGTCGACGAGCCCTTCTACAATTGGGCCCGCCGGGTCCCGAATGACGAGCTGCGGGCCACGTTGGCCGCTGAAGGCACCGGTACCCCGGTCATGCTCACCTCCAAGCCGGCTGCCGGCGTGAAGGGTGCCTCGTGAAGGCCTACCGCATTCGCGACGAAATCAACGGGATCGAGGAGCCCCCGGGCAAGACCTGGTTCTTCGAATTGCAGGCCGGTGTCATCGACGCCGGGCGGTGCATCCAGTGCGGGACCTGTGTTGCCGCCTGCCCGTCGAACTCGCTGGGCGTGGACGAGGACACCAACCTTCCCGAGCTGGTCAAGATGTGTACCGGTTGCTCGCTGTGTTGGGACTTCTGCCCCCGGGGCGGGCTCCGCTACGAGGCTCTGTGGCCGCCGTCGACTCTGCTGCCCGGCGCCACTGGCGACGAGGTGGCCGCAGCGTCCGTCGAGCGCGTCGACGCGTCGGACACCTACTGGAAGATCACTGGTGGCCCCCCTGGCGATGGCTTAGGTGCCGTGACCGACGCCTATGCCGTCCGGGCCGGCTCCCGTCCTGACGACGCTCAAGACGGTGGCGTGGTTTCAGCCATCCTGATCGCCGCCCTGGCTGCCGGCGATATCGACGGTGCCGTGGTCACCCGCCCGAGCGACGACCCCGAAACGCCGTGGAAAGGTGTCTCCCACCTGGCCACCACGGCCAAGGAGATCATCGAATCGGCAGGCAGCTACTACAACCAGACCATGGCGTTGGCCGAGCTCGACCTCTCCCGCTACGACCTGCCGGCGAAGCCGAAGATCGCCGTGGTCGGCACGCCGTGCGAGATCCAGGGTATCCGGGCCATGCAGGCCCGCCGCTGGCCGTCGGGCGCCCACCGAATCGATGCCGTGGTGCTGACCATCGCACTGCTGTGCACCAAGAGCTTCGACTACCGGGGCCTGATGCTCGACCTGCTCCAGAAGGACCGGAACATCGATATCGAACGGGTGTCCAAAGTGGACGTCATCCGGGGCCGCATGATCGTCGAGTACCGCGATGGCGAGCTGGCGGTTGACGAGCCGGTCAAGAACTTCCATGGTGCCGCCCTCAAGGGCTGCGACGAGTGTGCCGACTTTCTCGGGCGCAGCGCCGACCTGTCGGTCGGCAGTGTCGGGTCGTCCGATGGCTGGAGCAGTGTTCTGGTCCGGTCCGAGCGGGGTAAGCGTGCCCTCGACAACGCCCGGGGCCGACTCGATTTCCGCGATCTCGACAATCCGGAGGCGCTGGTCAAGCTCGATGCTTTCGACAAGCGGGTGGCCTTCGACAGCCTGCGTCGCCCGTTCGATCCCGATGCGCCGTTGTTCATCGACTATGCCGAGCACGTCAGCAACTACGAAGGTACCGACCGCGCCCCGGTCGTGGCCGACCGCTGAGCGGGCCAGATCCGGGTGGGACCGACGTCACGGACAGGGCTAGCGTGGATTTGATGACCGACGTACACGATCAGACCGAGTTGGCCTCAGGTCCGCTGCTCGAGTTTCCCGAGGAACCCGAAACACTCCGCGTCGGACTGCGCGATGCCCTTCTTGCCGGGGGCGACTGGCGGGACGGGTTCTCCGATGACATCTGCATTGCCGTATGGCTGTGGAGCCGCTGGCAGCCGGTGCTCGAGCCGGCCGGATGTACTCGTGAAGCGTTCGTCGAGATCGTGACGTCCACCCGGCGTGAGTTGTGGTTGTGGCTGCTGGGGAACCGCCGGTGGGAGCAGTACGTATCAGGCCTGGCCGGCCGCGTCGTCCGCCGCCTTCCGGCACCAGCCGGGGCGTGACACGCTGGCCACCCCGATCCGGTGGTCGACGGATCGCTTAACCGATGAGCCGAATGATGAGGAGTATCTGATGCCGAATGTCGCCGTTCCCGCCTCGGCCGATCCGTTGATCCACGTGTGGACCCAGTTGGCACCGCCTCTCACGGCGGCAGCGGCCGGATACTCGAGCGCCGTCTACGAGCACTCGAGCCTGTCGTTGCGGGAGTTCGAAGCGGCCCGGATCACGATGGCCCGGATCAACCAATGCGCACTTTGCCTCGACTGGCGGACGGCCCGCGACGTGCCGTCCCGAGGCGCAGCGGCCGACGAGGTACCCGAGGACTTCTACGCGGCAGTTGGTTCGGATGACGACCCGACGTTGTCTGAACGGGAGCGACTGGGGGCCGAGTTCGCTCGCCGCTACTCCACCGACCATCTGAGCATGGACGCATCCTTCTGGAATCGGTGCCACGACGTCTACACCGACGACGAGTTGGTCGACCTGGCCTTGTGCGTCGGTTCGTGGCTTGCCCTCGGACGTTTCAACCAGGTGTTCGACATCGACGGTGCCTGCCGGGTGCCCACCGTTCACGCCTTGCTCGAAGCCGACCGGTCGGCCGACGCCACCAGCCCGGTCTGAGGAGCCCGCCATGGAGAAGGTCATCGCTCTGGTCTGGGGTCCCGGAGACGCCGATTCGGGCGACCTCCTACGCCGACAACTCGTCGAAGATACGCTGCCCCGCTTGCTTCGAGGCGGTGCCCGGGCCGCCACGTTCAATGTCCACGATTCAGCCGCCCACCGCGCGCCCTCGCCGGCGCCCGGTCCCGAAGGTGAGCTCCCACACGTAGCCGAAGTTTCGATGTGGCTCGACTGCTACGAGCGGACCAACGATATCGATGCGGCGTTGGCCGCTCTGGAACTGGCCACCGCCTCCTACCTCGTGGTCGAGTCGCTCTACGACGACTACGGCACCACCCCCCACTCGCCGCCACGTGACTGGCCCGACGGCGAGCGCTCACCTGGCGTGCTTACCGTCGCTCTGATCCACCGGCCGGAGGGGCTCGACTACCGCGAGTGGATCACCCGTTGGCACGGCACCCAGTCGCCGGTATCGGGCGAACTGCAACCCCGGACTCGGTATGTGCGCAACGAGGTGGTGCGGTCGCTGACCGAGGGAGCGCCTGAAGTGGGCGGTATCGTCGAGGAGGCCTGGCCATCCATAGAGCACGTGGCCGACCCCAAGCTCTTCTTCAATGCCACCACCGATGAAGAGCTCGGGACCAACGTCGCACGGATGCTCGACAGCGTGACTGCTTGCCTCGACCTCGACCGGCTGCGGAGTACGACCATGAGCGAGTACCTGGTCGCTCCAATCCCCTGAACCGCCGCCCTTTCGTCGGGCGATGGATCCTGACCTCGGGGTACCGCCCCTGGCGGGCATCTCGTAGGCTCGCAACTTGGCCCACCGCCGGCAGCGGCCGGTGGCGACATCGGAGGAAGCACCCGTGGGACTGTCCATCGGCATCGTCGGTCTCCCCAACGTGGGGAAGTCCACGCTATTCAACGCCCTGACCCGTAACGAGGTCCTGGCTGCCAATTACCCGTTCGCCACTATCGAGCCCAACGTAGGCGTGGTGGCCGTACCCGATGAACGGCTAGCCGCACTGGCCGGCATCTTCGGTTCGAAGGCGATCCTTCCGGCCATGGTGTCCTTCGTGGACATTGCCGGCATCGTGAAGGGTGCCTCTGAAGGTGAGGGACTGGGCAACAAGTTTCTGGCGGCCATTCGAGACAGCGATGCCATCTGCCAGGTCGTCCGAGTGTTCGAGGACCCCGATGTCATCCATGTCGACGGGCGCATCGAACCAGGGGGTGACATCGAGACCGTCAACACCGAGCTGATCCTGGCCGATCTCCAGACCGTTGACAACCGGATCACCAAACTGGCCAAGGAATCGCGTAAACAGCCGGAACTGGTGCCGCAGCTGCGGGCCGCCGAGCAGGCTCGTGAGATCTTGAATGCCGGGCGCACGCTGGCCGCAGCCATCGCCAACGCAGAAATCGACGCCGTACTTGTCTACGACCTCCACCTGCTCAGCGCGAAGCCGTTCATCTACGTCTTCAACGTCGACGAGAGCTCGCTCGGCGACGAGGAAGTGAAGGCCCGCCTGCAGGCTCTTGTTGCCCCAGCCGAGGCCGTGGTGGTGTGTGCTCAGATCGAGTCAGAAGTGTCCGCCCTCGAGCCCGAGGACGCGGCCGAGTTGCTGGCCGGCTACGGCCAGGAGGAGTCAGGACTCGTCCAGTTGGTCCATGTGGGCTTCAGGACCCTCGGGCTACAGACCTACCTGACGGCCGGTCCCAAGGAGACCCGGGCGTGGACGATCCACACCGGCGACAGCGCCCCACAGGCTGCCGGCGTCATCCACACTGACTTCGAGCGTGGATTCATCAAAGCAGAAGTGATCGGCTTCGACGATCTCGTCGAGGCGGGCTCGGTGGCCGCTGCCAAGGCGGCGGGCAAGGCCCGGATGGAAGGCAAGGAGTACGTGATGCAGGACGGGGACGTCGTCGAGTTCCGGTTCAACGTCTAG
>JAYVYR010000176.1:0-3362 GCA_043784065.1 Acidimicrobiaceae bacterium | reverse complement strand
TGGGACATCCGCATCTTCGAACGGGTCACCGACACGCGCTTCGAGCTCCATCACGAGCAGATCGGTGAGCTGGCCCTTCCGCTGGAGCGAGTCCGGGGGCTCCTGGTCGGCCTTTTCGAACTGCTGGAGGAAGTCGATGAGGACGGACTGCCAGCCACCGACACCTCGATCAAGGCCTATTACGCCCTCCGCCGGAACGACTGAGTCTCAGGCCTCCGGCCACAGTCGGTCCCGCAGGCCCGACGCCCGGGCAACGGGCCGGGCGATCGCCAGTCGGATCGAGACCTCCGAGCCGACCACGGTGACCTCGGGCTTCGCCCGGGTGACTGCGGTATAGAGGAGCTCGCGGGTGAGGATCGGCGAGTCGACGGTGGGCAGTGCCACCACGGCGTGGAGGAACTCCGAGCCCTGGCTCTTGTGGATCGTCATGGCCCACCACGGCTCCCACTCCACCAACCGGGCCGGTGCAAGACGTCGAGGGTCGCCGGTCCCTCCGATTGCGACCCAGCGCACGCCGTCGATCTCGATGGCGACGCCGACGTCACCGTTGACAAGACGATTGACCGGATCGTTGGCCGTGACCATGACTGGCATCCCGAGCCTCGGCGAGCCGGACCGCTTGGCCGGCGGAAGCACCTCCCGCACCCCGTTACTGATCGCATCGCTCCACTCGAACAGCCCGTTCGGCCCCCGCCGGACGGCAGCCAGTACCTTGACCCGCTCGGCCGCGTCGAGGGCCGCCCGAGCGTGACCGGCTGAGCCGGCGCGGACGACCTCACGGGCAGCATCGATCACAAGGACCCGCAACGCAGCCATCGCCCGGGTGTCCTCCGGTTGAACCCAGTGCACCTCGGAGTCGTCGGACGCCAGAAGCTCGATGGCCCCGTCCGCGTCCCCCTCTTCGATGGCGAGCGCCAGCGCAGCTGTCGTCGATCCAGAGCGGAATCGGTGGCCGGCGCGCAGCTCGGTGACGCGGCCGACCAGCGGCCGGACGTTGTCAGAGGGGGCAGCGTTGTCAGGGGACGCAGCGTCACCGGGTCCGACCAGATCCGCCAGGACTGTGCCGGCCTCGATACTGCTGAGCTGGGATGGGTCCCCCACCAGCACCAGGAGCGCCTTCGGCCGGAGTGCGTCGAGCAGTCCGGCCAGGAGTGGGAGTGACACCATCGACGTTTCATCGATGATGATCAGATCGTGAGGAATCGGATTGCTCCGGTCATGGCGGAACCCCGAACGGCCCTTCGCCCCGAGCAAGGTGTGGATCGTCGTCGGGATCACACCCCGGAGCCGGTCGGTCATGCGTGCGTCGACAAGGCCGTCCGAGGCCAATTCAGCCACGCGGGCATCCACCGCGTCCTTCATGCGTCCGGCCGCCTTCCCGGTCGGCGCAGCCAGAGCGACGCGCACCGCCTCGTCACGTCCCTCGGCGACCAGAAACGATGCGGCCAGGATCCGGGCCACGGTGTGGGTCTTACCGGTACCCGGTCCGCCGGTCATGACGGTGATGGGAAATGTCAGGGCGCGCCAGGCGGCCAGCCGCTGGAGATCCTGCTCCCCATTCGTCACTTTGGGGAAGAGGTCGTCAAGTGCCGCATCCACCTGTAGGGCGCGCGTTTGATCGGAACCGTCAGCGGTGATCCCGCTGCGCGCTGCCACCTGCCTGGCCACGGACAGTTCGAATGACCAATAGCGCTGCAGGTACAGCCGTCTCCCATCCCACACCAGCGGCCGGAGTGGATCCTCGTGGGCCTTATCCGGTGTGCACACGAGCGGTCCGATCTCGAGCGCCTCCGACCAGGCTGCGACATCGGGAAGCGGCAGGTCAGCCGCCGTCCCAGCGTCATCCTGGCTGGCGACGATCTGGAGGCGTACCTGCTCGAGCTCAAGACAGACGTGACCCAGCCGGGTGGCCCGCGCCACGAGTGCCAGCGCGAGCAGCTCCTCATCCGCCGCCTCGGGCGCTGCCCGGCTGGCGGCCGACACGAGCTGAACCTCGAATCGGCCGACGAGACCTGCCTCTTCGAATGGAGCGAGAAGGCCATCCACCCGATGAGTCGACCAGGGCGATGTCGTAGCGGTCATCGGACGGCTCCGGTCAAGGGTCGGCCGGCCAGAAGGTCACTCAGCCGGACTACGAGATTCGGGGAAAACTCCCAGGTGAAGACCCCGTGCGGCATACCGTTGGTCAGTTGGACCTCTGGTCCGGTCATGCCTCGTACGAAGAGGTAGGCGGCACCACTCACTCGTGTGCCGGCGTCTGCGAGCGGTGCCCGCCAACGGAGGTAGCGGTGGAGGGCCACGGCGTAGAGAAGTGCCTGCAGCGGATAGTGGTGCTCCGCCATGGCATCGACCAGTCGGGCCGGCCCATAGGCGTCGCCAGGAGGAACGACACCCGGTCGGGTGAGCCGGTTCGTCTTGTAGTCGGCCACCACGAACCTGTCTGCGCTGTCGGCGGCACACACCCTGGCCACAAGGTCGATCGATCCGGTGAGGTAGCCGGCAAGCTCGACAGCGATAGCGCCGCTGGCAAGGCCTTCCGCCCACGGCACGAGCGGGTGGTCGGGCACGAGGTGGTCGACGACCAGTCGGCCGACGTCTTGCACGGACGGGTGCCGGCCGCCGTCGCCCACGCGCATATCGAAGTCGAGTTCGTCCAATCGGTCACTTGTGGCCACGTCCGCCAGGCTCCGGCCACCGAACAGCGGACCGAGCGGGCTCCCGATCGCCATCCGCAAGCCGTCAACCAGCAGCTCGACCCCGTTCAGGCCCTCGGGCGCCAGCGAGCCCAGGTCAACACCTCGATGGTGTGCCTGGCTTCGGATGGCACCTTCGAGGTCGTCGTCGAGCCTTACCGAGCCGAAGTCGACCTCCTCCAGTACTCCGTGCACGAACGTCCCGAACGCCGTGCCCGCATTGAGGAGGTCGAAAGGTCCGGAGGCAGTGGCGTCATCAGTCTGTCCGTCACGCTCGTGACGTTCCGACTCGTCGTCGGCTACGGCTTCGTCGTCCGCCCCCGAGTCGGCACCGCTGGCATCATTGGGATCGCCTACATCCTGGTGGAGTCCCGCCGTCATCGACGTGAACGACCACCGCCGTAGCGAGCGGTCCGGCGTGACGCCGAACTCAGCCACCAGAAGGGGCAGCACCTTCGTTTCTGTGGATGGATCGATCCACGATGTGAGCGGGGTTGTGCAAGTCGGCATGACGGTCGCGGTGATGGTCCCTTCGGACTTTTGAGCAAGTAGCTCCAGCATCGCCAGAGTCGCGTCCTCTCCGGGCACCTTGAACTTGTCCGCCTTCGGTTCCGGCGGGTCAAGTGCGTCAATCACGAGTGAGCCCTCGACATCGCGCGCCAAGAGCAG
>JAYVYR010000175.1:0-4024 GCA_043784065.1 Acidimicrobiaceae bacterium | reverse complement strand
GCCAGAGAAGCGCCGCAGGTCATCCACTCGCCGGCGGAACGCCGCCCGGTCGGTCGTGGGAGCGACGAGCGTGGTGGCCTTGTCATCGAACTGCACGAGCGACATGCTGTCGGCGGCCACGAGCTCTGGAGCGCTGATAACGGCCTGAAGGGCGTCGCAGACGACGTCGGTCTTAGACTTCCCGCCCGCGACCTTCTCGCGCATAGACCCGGAAGTGTCCACGACAAAAACGAGGTTCAGCGGCGCGGCCAGGGGGAGTCCGTCAGGTCAGACGGTGCCGCCGCGGCGGCTCTCCATCACTCCGCCGATGACGGCGGTCAGACCGAGGGCAGCGGCAATGGGTGCCAGCCAGAGGCCGAAGATAAAGGTGAGGGTGGCGAACAGTGCCGCCATGCCGAGCAGGAACGGCCAGATGCTCGAGCCCGGGAATGTGTCGATGATGCCGGCGCTGTCGCTCATGGTGGCTTCGGGCAGGTCACCTTCGAGCGGCGTCATGCGACTCGACCACCATAAGTAGTAGCCGCCGGGCAACAGCCCGAGCAGTGCCGACCCCAGAAGCATCAGGAAGCCGGCATCCTCATAGGCGGTGAACCAGTAGAAGAGGGCGATGATCCCGAAGAAGATGCCGATCACGGTGAGAATCAACCCGTTGGTTCTCATGAGCTGGCTCCGACCTTCTCCTGCTCGTGATCTCGCAGCCGCTTGTCCCCGTGACTTTCGTCCTTACGGTGCTCCGGATGGTTGTAGTCCCATACCGGACGCTCAGAACGGATCGGGGGCAGATGGGTGAAGTTGTGGTGAGGGGGAGGTGACGACGTGAACCATTCGAGTGCGCCGCCGTCCCATGGGTTGTCGCCCGCGGGTACCGGCTTACGCCATGACGTGACCAGGTTGACGAGGAAGAACAGGAACGAGAAGCCGATGATCGTTGCGCCGACCGTCGAGAGCTGGTTCAGGCTGGTCCATCCATTGGAAGGGAGGTAGTCGGCGATGCGACGGGGCATTCCCCTGAGGCCGACCACGTACTGCGGGATGAAGGTCACCCAGAAGCCGATGAAGAGCAACCAGAAGTGGATCTTGCCGAGCCGCTCGTTCAGCATCCGCCCGAACATCTTCGGGTACCAGAAGTAGAACCCGGCGAAGCCGGCAAACACCGTGGTCCCGATCAGCACCTGGTGGAAGTGTGCAACCACGAAGTAGGTGTCGTGGGTCATGAAGTCCACGGGAGGAGAGGCCAGCAGCACGCCGGTCACGCCGCCCATCAGGAAGGCGAACAGGAAGCCTATGGAGAACAGCATGGGCGTCTGGAAGCTGAGCTGGCCTCCCCACATCGTCCCGATCCAGTTGAAGAACTTGATGCCGGTGGGAACGGCGATGAGGTAGGAGAGAAGGGAGAAGAACGGCAGGAGCACAACACCTGTCGTGAACATGTGGTGGGCCCACACCCCGGTCGACAACGCGGCAATCGACAGGGTGGCGAATACCATGCCCCGGTAGCCGAAGAGCGGCTTGCGACTGAACACCGGGATGATGTCGGTCACGATGCCGAAGTAGGGCAACGCCAGGATGTACACCTCCGGATGCCCGAAGAACCAGAACAAGTGCTGCCAGAGGACCGGCACACCACCGCCTTGGATGGAGTAGATGTGCGTCCCGAAGTGCCGGTCGCAGAAGAGCATCACCACGGCGCCGAACAGCACTGGGAAGGCGATGAGGATCAGGATGCCGGTCACCAGCATGTTCCACGAGAAGATCGGCACTCGGAACATGGTCATGCCCGGCGCCCGCAGGTAGAAGATGGTGGCTACCAGGTTGACCCCGGTGAAGATGGCAGAGAACCCGGTCAGGCCCAGCGACATGAGCCACATGTCGGTACCGGCGCCAGGGGAGTTGATCGAGTTGGAGAGGGGGGCATAGGCCACCCAGCCGAAGCTGGCCGCTCCTCCGGCCACCACGAAGCTGAGCGTCATCATCGACGTCCCACTCAGGTAGAGCCAGTAGGACAGGGCATTGAGACGGGGGTAGGCCATGTCCGGCGCACCGACCTGCAGCGGCACGATGTAGTTAGCCAGGCCCCCGAAGGCGAACGGGCCGGCGAACAGGTACAGCATCAGGCTGCCGTGCATGGTGAACAGTTCGTTGTAGGTCTGGAAGTTGACCAGCGACGACGTCGGGTTGGACAGCTGGGCGCGGATGACCAATGCCATGGCACCGGAGATGAAGAACGTCACCAACGAGGTGATCATGTACGACTTGCCGATCACCTTGTGGTCGGTCGACGTCAGCCACTTGAGAAGTCCGGACGGTCCGAGTTCGGCGTGTTCGGCGTGTTCGGCCTCGTGACCGTGCGATTCGGGGCCGTGGTCGGCAGGACCGCCTGGCTGCTCAGGCTCGATCAGTTCGGGGGACTCGATGGTGGTGGTCATAGGGAACCCTTCTTCGAAGAGGGAATCGCCAGGGCGTTGGACGGGGTCACGTGGGTGTAGGGCGGAGGGATCTCGGTCGACGGGAGCGGGTTGCGACCGAGGGTGTGGCCGTCAGCGATCTGACCGGTCGTCCAGGTCCGGAATTCGGACGGGGTCACGCCCTTGACGGTGAAGAGCATTTCGGAGTGGTAGAGGCCGCAGATCTGCGTGCACTGTCCCGGGTACAGGCCAGTGTTGAGGATGTTCAGGTCGAAGCGGTTCTCAATGCCGGGAAGTGCATAGCGGCTGAAGTTGAAGTCCCGGACGTAGAACCCGTGGATCACGTCGTTGGAGACCAGCAGGATCTGGACCGTCTCGCCGACGGGCAGAACGATCTGGGGGCCATGCCCACCGGGCCCGTTGGTCACGTCGCCGGACACGCTGACGTTGTTGTTCGGGTAGTCGAACCGCCAGCCCCACTGGAATGCGGTGACCTTCACCTGCAGCACCGGGGTGCCGGTGGTGGTGATCCGTGCGTTGTTGGCCACGGTGGCATCGACGTTGTTTTCCGTCAGAACGGTGAACAGGAAGAGGAACGCCACGACCAGGACGGGGATGCCGGTATAGATGATCTCCATGGGGATGTTCTCATGGAACTGCTTGGGCATGGCATCCGAGTTGCGGCGGTACCGCACCACGGTGAAGAGGATGAGGATGCTGACAAAGCCACCGATGATGATTCCGGTGGTCATCATCCCTGAATAGAGCTTGAACGTGTCCTGTCCCTGGGTGGTCGCCCCTCGGCTGGCGCCATAGCTGGGATAGAAGTTGCAGCCCCCGAGCACGAGCGGTGCGCCGATGGCCAGTCCGGTGGCGAGGCGCCTCCATCGATTCCGACGGGCCGGGGCCGACGGCACATCCAAGGCATCGCCAGTTGATGGGTCGCGAGCGGGTAATGACGTCGGATATCCGTTTGTGAAGGCGTTCACAGGTGCCATAGTAGTGGGGTCAGGACCAAATTGAGAAGTTGAGAGAGCATGTCATTGGGTTTGGTGAAACCCCTGGTCCGATGGCTGGATCCGGCGCTGATCGGGACGGCTAGGTGTCCTTGCGGTCATCGCCCGCTGCCGACTCCCGAGCCGCCCAGCCGAATACCCCTCTGGCCATGGTGGACGTGGCCGCTTCGGCCCGTCGGGTGCAGACGGTGCGTCGGGCGCCGGCTACGGCCGGGTCGTTCGGTGCAGCCAGCCAGGCCATTTCGGCGAGGTGCCCGGCCAGACGCAGGTCGGCCTCCGTGTCGCCGTTGGCGAACGCATCCGGGGCGGCCTCGATCAGCGCAAGGGCCCGGTCGGCCAGCACCCCGGCCCCACCGGCCAGGTCAGCCAACTCCCGGGCTACCGCAGCATCGGCGGCCGGCTTCAAGGTGGCCGGGTTGCCGTCCCACCAGCCCCCGTAGAGGCGCCACACCCCCCGGACCACGAACTCCGGTTCGTCGTAGACCGGCTGGAGGTACGGCCGGGTCATCAGGTGGGCGGGCGGGGTGACCGAGTGGATGGCCTCGTCGAGCCGAGCCCCCGCATTCATCAGCTCGAGGGTCTGGGTCACCAGAGACTCCAACA
>JAYVYR010000174.1:0-4034 GCA_043784065.1 Acidimicrobiaceae bacterium | reverse complement strand
TCCAGTTCCACCGTTCTCATCGGCACGCGGAGTACTCGAGCCACGGCTGGAACCAAGCTGCCCTGCACGACGACGGAGAAGACGACCACGACAACGATGATGCCGTAGAGGCGCTTCGAATCTGGTTCGTGAGCGGCGATGAGGTAGCTCCCCAACAGAATCGGCACTGCACCCTTCAGGCCGGCAAACAGGACGAACGCTCGCTCGTTCCTCCTCAACCGCGCTGGGATCAGGCACAGGCCGACGAGGATCGGCCGAATGACGAATGCCAGGCCTGCTCCGAGGATGAGCCCAGGGAGCCACACGTTGACGTGGCTGATCACGGCGATGTCGACCGTGAGGCCGAGAATGATGAAGGCGACGATCTCGCCCAGGCTGGCCAGGGCCGAATGGAAGCGCTCGATCTCCCGCTTGTAGGGGGCACGCTCGTCACCGAGGACGATCCCGGCGACAAATACAGCCAGGAAGCCCGAACCATGGGCCAACGTCGCCCCGGCAAAGAGTATGAATGCACTGGCCAGCGTGCGCAGGGGGTAGAGCCCCTCGCTGGGCAGCGGGACCCTGCGTACGAACCAGAGCAGTGCGCGACCCCCCACGACCCCGACGAATCCTCCGATTCCCATCTGCAGGACGAACTCGCCCCCGACATGGGCAAATGCGGCCCCGCTGACACCGCCGGCGGCGATGACGCCGGTCATCAAGGCGATGCCGACGGGGTCGTTGGCCCCGGCCTCGCCCTCGAGGATGGTGCCGCTGCGTCCGGAGATCTCCCGTTGTCCGAGCACGGAGAACACGACTGCCGGGTCCGTCGGCGCCACTGCGGTGGCCACCAGCAGCGAGGCGAACCAGGTCAGGTTGAAGGCAAGATGCACCAAGACAGCACCGGCTGCCACGGTGAGGAAGGTGCCGGCGACACCCACCACCGCGATGGGCGCTGCCGCAGACCGGAACCGTGACCAGCCGATGTGCATCCCGCCTTCGAACAGGATGCACACGAGGGCGATGGTGACGACACGCTCCGCCGCCTGTTCCGGTGGGGCGTGCAGAGCGGGAATGACCTTGACGGCGATAGCTGCAACGCCGAGGAACAGCGCAGGTGAGGGGATCTTGACCCAGGTCGTCAGGTGGCTCGACAGGACGGCCACCAGTCCCACTCCGGCGGCGAGGAGGATGAGCAGAGCAAACGATTGGGTGTCGGCCATATGGGGAAGCTCCCGGCTCGGGCGTGCCATTCGGCACTGCCGACCAGGCTTCCCGGCTCACCGCTAGTGACACTAGCTTCTCAGCCGATCAGCCAGAGTGGGCGCTCTCGGCGTACAAACCCGCACGCCGACGCCCCGCTGCCTGGCCGGGTTCGACCATCGGCAACGTGAAGCTGGACCTCCCCACCCCGGCGACGAGGTGGAGGACATGCGAATGACCATCCCGTGGCGGCGCCGACCAGCCCGCCATCCGCACCCACCGCCAGGTCGGTTCGTCCTGGTAGACGAGGACAGGGAGTTCCAGTCATAGGGGAGCTACCGCCACGTAGCGGCTGAGCACCTCGGTGAGTCGGCTCACCGACTTCAGTTCATTGACCAACTGACCGTCGAGTTCGGCGAATGGACCAGACACATCGACGATGGGCACACAGGAGAGACCGTCGGCTTCGAGCTGCGGGCCAGCAGCAACGCGATCACCAGGGGGATGGTCATCAATTCGATGAGCATGAATCCGCCATCATTCCGTAGGCGGCGCAGGTCCGCCCAGCCGTCTCCAAAAGGGTCGCACCAACCGGATCCAGCCGGAGGTCTAGGCTAAACAGAGGAGTTGAGCAAGCTTGGCCAGGGAGAGGACGGTTCCTATGCCTGACCCCGATCGAACACCGGTCAGGGACAACGTGGGCCAGCCGTTGTCGGAAGCCACGCCTGCGTCGGCCCCGACGGTCGAGCTTCCGGTTCATTCCTCGTCGACCAGAGCAAGTGCCAGCTGGACTGCGGTCGTCATCGGAGTGGTCATACTGATCCTCCTCGTCATCTTCGTGGCCCAGAACACCGAGCAGTCCTCGGTGACGTTTCTGTGGCTTCACGGCCGAGCGCCCACTGCGGTCGTCTTGCTCATTGCCGCCATCGCTGGTGCCGTCATCGTGATCGCTGTCGGCGTCGCCCGTATCCTGCAGTTGCGCAAGGAAGCGAAGGCCGTGAACTCCGTATCGGCGGACACAGCATCGAGCAGTGCCCACCGCCCAGCCACTCGGCCTGACAGGAGCTGACGGCGTGGGCTCCGCCTCGGACCACAGCCCACCCTGCGTCAGCCATTCGGCCGTGAGCCTGCCTTCGCGGAACGCCTCGAGAATCTCAGCGTGAAGTCAGCGAGTTCGCCGGATTCGGCGAGTCGCCGAGCGCAACGATTGTGGCCGCTCTCGCTGCGTCTCAGAACCATCGTCGCCTTCGCTGTGGTGTCCGTCGTGCTGGTCGGCACGCTCTCCGTCGTCACTTACGCGCTGGTGCGTACGTGGATCGTCAACGATCGTCGACAATCGGCTGTGCAACAGGCCTACGCCGATGCTCGCCTCGTTCGGAACCACCTCCGTGCCGGAGATACCGGCCTGACGCCCCTTCTCTCGAGCCTGAAGTTCGCAGAGAAGGGCGACACGCTGATGAAACAGCGAAGTCTGTGGTACTCGAGTTCCGTGGGCGTAGGGAAGACCGATGTTCCCGCATCCATCCAGTCTGTCGTCGGAACGAAGCATGCCGGGTGGCAGATCGTCTCCACATCGAGTGGCCCAGTACTGGCTGTAGGGGTGCCGATCGCCGAATCGGCTGCTCAGTTCTACGTCCTCGAGTCGATGAACGACATCGAAGCGACGTTGCGCAGGTTGGCTGCCGCCCTGGCCCTGGCCGCCGGCATCGCTGCAGTGGTCGGTGCAGGGACTGGAGCGCTGGTCAGTCGGCGGATCCTGCAACCACTCCGGGATGTGTCTGTGGTGGCGCAAGCCATCTCAGCGGGCGAGGAAGACTCACGACTGACCGAAAGCGCCGACCCGGACCTCGGACCGCTCGTGTCATCGTTCAACTCCATGGTCGACGAGCTGCATGAACGGGCCCGACGGGAGGCCCGATTCGCCGCCGATGTGAGCCATGATCTTCGAGGTCCTCTGGCCGCCTTCTCGTCGGCGGTCTCGGTGGTGCAACGCCGGCGGGCTTCGCTTCCACTAGAGGCCGGCAGCGCCATCGACATCCTCCAGGAACAGGTCGAACACTTCAACGAGCTTGTTGTGAATTTGTTGGAGATCTCGCGGTTCGAGGCGGGCACCGCCACTCTCAACTTCGAGGAGGTCGATACCGGCGAATTCGTCCAGGCTGTCCTCGATGAGTGCGATGTTCCGATTCCCCTCGTCTGCCCGCCGGGCTTCGTCTCAAGGGTGGTGATCGATAGAAGGCGGCTCCACCAGGTGCTGGTAAACCTGCTGGAGAACGCCCGGCTCTACGCAGGTGGGGTCTCGTCAGTGATCATCGCTCCCGTTGATGACCGGACGGTCTCCATCGCCGTCGAAGACTCGGGCCCGGGTGTTCCACCGGAACTGCGGATGTCGATCTTCACCCGCTATGACCGGGGTCGGGCTGATCGTGATCCGGCCATACCCAAGGGGACGGGACTGGGATTGGCTTTGGCCGCCCAGCACGCGGCACTCCACGGCGGTTCGATCCGCGTCGAGGACAGTCCTTCGGGTGGCGCCCGGTTCGTGATCGAACTGCCCGAGGTGCCCTCGTGAGAGCCGGCGTTCGGTTCGTCGCCCTAGTTGCCTTGGGGCTGGGTATCGCAGGCTGTGGTGTTCCCACCCAGAATGTCGCGCACGCGACACCGGACGATCAGGTCCCATCGGGTCTGCTCAGCCCGACACCCCCGACGACAACGACTCTCCCTCCGACCACTGCCACCACCGCCATCACTATTTGCCTCACGTCGCCGATCGGTCCGCTGAGGACCGTTGTCCGGCATGTCCCGGCCAATCCGACCACCACTGCTGTCCTCGCGGCACTGGCGCAGGATCC